>JBBQBG010000038.1:0-21268 GCA_038317285.1 Burkholderiales bacterium
CGCAACGTTCCCAACACGGTGTTTACGCGCATACCGATGCGATTGAATGCAGCCAACCACTCCACGTTGGCATCGACCTTTCTGGGTGCTACCGTTCCCGCGGGTACAGATGGCGTCGCCGCCCTGAAAATCGCATTGGACACGCTGTACAACCACCCTAACGTGGGTCCGTTTTTTGGTAAGCAACTGATTCAGAAGTTGGTCACCAGCAACCCAAGTCCCGCCTATGTAGGGCGGGTTGCCAACGCCTTCAATAACAACGGCGCCGGTGTGCGCGGTGATTTGAAAGCGGTGATCGCTGCCGTTTTGCTGGACGATGAGGCCCGCAGTCCGGCTGGGTTGACCCAACTGGGATTTGGCAAATTGCGCGAGCCTATGGTGCGCATGGTGCAGTGGGGCCGCACCTTTGGCATTAACTCGGCGCGTGGTAGTTGGAAGATGGGTGATTTCAGCAACCCGGCGACGCAATTGGGGCAGAGCCCTATGCGTTCGCCCAGCGTATTCAACTTCTTCCGACCCGGCTATGTGCCGCCGTCTACGGCGCTCAGCGCAAGCCAGACGCCCGCACCAGAATTTCAGTTGGTCAACGAGAGCAGTGTGGGTGGCTATCTCAACTTTATGCAGGGCGTCATACGCAATGGCCTTTTCGTCAATGGTCCAGATGTACCGCAAAACGCCAGCAACGGAAACAACGGTTATGACATCATGGCTGCCTATACGAGCGAGCTGGCGATCGTGCTCGACGCCGCGAGCCTGGTGAAACGACTGGGCCTGCTGTTGTGCGCGGGGCAACTGTCCGCGGCCACCCAGACCTTGATCGTGACGGCACTCAATGCCACACCGCTGACGACCTCCAGCACCGACAGTGCCAAGCGGGACCGCGTAGCCGCAGCCGTATTGCTGGTGATGGCCTCCAGTGAATACTTGATCCAAAAATAGGAGGCGCCATGCACCTGCTCGATTCTGACAAACACAGCCGACGCGCGTTTTTACGCCGCAGCTCCCAACTCGCCTTGACGGGCACAGCCTTGCCTTTCGCACTTAACTTGGCGGCCATGGGCGAGGCGGCTGCCTTTGATGCAACCGACTACAAGGCACTGGTCTGCGTCTTCTTCTATGGTGGTAACGATTACGCCAACACCGTGGTCAGTTACGACGACCCCAGCTACAACCAATACAGCACCATACGCGGCGGCGGCTTTGGTCAGACTGCCGGGGGCATCGCACTGGCAAAGTCGGCTCTTACTGGCACACTGCTCAACCCCGCAACACCGCTGCCCGGCGGGCGGCAGTACGCATTGCATCCGGCGATGACCGGCATGGCCAACCTGTTCAACAGTGGCAAGGCGGCCGTGCAGCTCAACGTCGGCCCACTGGTCGCACCCTTGACCAAGGCGCAATACCTCGGTTCGGACCGCAGCACCTATCCACTGCCGCCCAAGCTGTTTTCGCACAACGACCAACAATCCATCTGGCAATCGTCGTCACCCGAAGGGTCAACCGTTGGCTGGGGCGGCAAAGTCGGCGACCTTGCGTTGTCGGGCAACGGCAATTCGCTGTTCACCTGTATCAACGTGACGGGCAATGCCGTGTTCTTATCCGGCGATAGCGCGTTGTCGTACCAGGTCAGCACCAACGGTGCGGTCGCTATCAACGCGGTCAAGAACAACGTCTATGGGTCCAGCGCCGTCAAGACCGCTCTGGCGGGTCTGGTGCAACAACCGCGCAGCCACACGCTGGAGAACGAATACAACCGGGTCACGACCCGTGCGATTGGCGCAGAGGCGCAAGTCGCATCCAGCTTGGCCGGGTCCTCGGTATCGACGCCTTTTCCTACCGGCAATTCGTTGGCTGACCAGCTCAAGCTGGTGGCTCGCCTGATTGGCGCACGCAATGGCCTGGGTGCCAAGCGTCAGGTGTTCCTGGTGTCGATTGGCGGTTTTGATTTGCATGACAACCTGATCGCACAACACCCCGGCCTGCTGGGCAAAGTCAGCGACGCCATGACTGCGTTTTACAACGCAACGGTGGAGCTGGGCGTGGCCAACAAAGTCACCGCTTTCACTGCGTCGGATTTCGGTCGCACCCTGACGTCGAACGGCGACGGCTCAGACCACGGTTGGGGTAGCCACCACTTCATGGTCGGTGGTGCTGTCAAAGGTGCTGCGTTTTATGGTACAGCGCCACCGGTCAGTGTTGGCAACACGGCTGCCGCACAGGACCAGTCGCATGTGGGCCAGGGTCGCCTGTTGCCCAGCACCTCGGTAGACCAGTACGCGGCGACCATGGCTAGCTGGTTTGGCGTAGCCGACAGCGAGTTGTCGGGTATCTTGCCCAATCTGCGGAGATTTGGCGCGGCGGCAGGGCGGCCTGACTACCCGACCAATTTGGGTTTCATGGCTTGAAGGTGCTGGCTCGGGGGGGATGGCCATAATGGGCCCGTCCACCAACACAAGAGCCTGACAACATGAAACTGTATTACTCCCCTGGGGCGCCCAGCCCGCGCCGTGTGACCATGTTCATGGCGGAGAAAGCCATCACCGGTATCGAAATGGTCACCGTAGACCTCAACGCCCAAGAGCACAAAGGCGAGGTTTACCGCAGCAAGAGCCCCATGGCAAAGGTGCCCGCGCTGGAGCTGGACGATGGCCGCGTGCTGACCGAGACGCGCGCTATTTGCACCTACCTTGAAGGCTTGTACCCCGAGCCCAATCTGATGGGTGTCGACGCCCAAGAGCGCGCTTTCATCGAAATGGCTGATCGCCGAGCCGAGCTTTACTTGCTGGCGGGCATTGCCAATACCGTGCGCCATACCCACCCTGGTCTGGCCCCACTGGAGCAGCCGCAGTTTCCCGAATTTGGCCAGTCGCAGGGGCAAAAGGTGCGAGAGGTTGCGGCTTGGTTCGACCACGTGTTGGAGCGACAGCCATGGGTAGCGGGCGATCGATTCACCATTGCCGACATTACCGCCTTTTGTGCGATCGAATTTGCCCGATTGATGAAATTTCATCCTGGTCGCGAAGGCATGCCCGCGCTGCAAGCCTGGCGTGACCGGGTAGGTGAGCGCCCCAGCGCCGCTGCCAAGTAAGACCGCACGGGGCGGCGGGTCCTCAAGTATTCAGGTGACGGTTGCCCTGCGCATGCTGCGGAGCTTCCAGCGGCAAGCGCAAAATAAAACAACTGCCCCGGCCGGGCGTGCTTTCTACTTCCAGCTCACCGCCAAACAGCGAGGTGACGATGTTGAAGCTGATGGACATGCCCAGCCCACTGCCGCCCTGACCCAGCTTGGTCGTAAAAAACGGGTCAAAAATTCGTTTTAAATTCTCAGTGGCTATGCCCACGCCATCGTCGCTGAAGCGTATTTCTATCTGCGTGTTGCGCACCAACTTGGCCTGCAGTTGCATGGTGCCGCCCCGGCGGCTGCCAAAAGCATGCAGCACGGCGTTGTTGATCAGGTTGGTCAAGACCTGGCCGTAGGGGCCAGGGTAACCGTCCAACACGATGCCGCTAGGTACCTCCATCAACAAGCGATGGCCTGCGACCTGTATGCTGCGCTGTAACGTCGCCACCACCTCCTGGCTGGTGCGCAGCAAATCAAAACTACGCCGTTGCTCGGTCGCGCGGTCTACCGCCACTTGCTTGAAGCTTTGCACCAATTCGCCAGCCGAGCGCAATCCACGGATCACCAACTCCAGGCCTTCGTTACAGGATGTGATGTAGTGCGCCAGAGTACTGCGGCGCATGCTACCGCTGGCCGCTGCCTCCTCCAGCGCCCTGGTATTTTCCTGCAGCGTACTGGCGGTCAGCAGGCTGTTGCCAATGGGCGTATTGAGCTCATGGGCCACACCGGCCACGAGCGATCCCAGTGCTGCCAATTTTTCATGTACGACCAGTTGGTCCTTGGCATCGCGCAAATGGGTGTATGCCATCGCATTGGCCAGCCCAATCGCCGTGTATGCGCACAGTGTCCGAAAAATCAGCCGCTCGTTCTCGGCATATGCGTTCGCGCGTGTGGATTGGATCGTCATGATCCCCATCACCCGGTCGGCAATGGTCAGAGGTGCGAATAACGCACTCAGCGTGACCAATGTGCCGGGCACGTATTTAGGTAATTGCGCGAGGTTGGTGAAGTCGATCAGCAGTTCTTGGCGCTCCCGCGCGCAACGCACGCCAAATGAAAGCGCGTCATCCAGGCGCAAGTGGTCGGCCGGCAGGCGCTGGCCTTCTTCGACGTCATAGACCGAGGTCAGGCCCAGGCCATCCGGGTCCATCAGGTAGATGGAGAAGCTCGACGCATCCAGCAGGCCATGCATATGACGTTCTATGACCCCAAAGACATGCTCTCTGTCCAGTTGCGAAGTGATTTCCTGGCCTATCGCGCCCAACAGTTTCAGCGTGTCGCTGCTCTGCTGCAACAACGTCGCGCGGCGCGATTCTGCCTCGGCCTGGCGGCGGTGGAACTCGCTCTCTGCGCGGGCCCTTTCTGTGTCCATGCGCACCTGCATGGCGGTTGCCCGGTTGGAGGCCTCCTGGTTCAGCACGCGTTCACGGGCTTCCCCGGCCAGCACCGCGTGTTGGTAGGCCTGCGCATGGAAGCCAGCCTGTGCATACTCTTCGGCAAGTGCCAGCAGCAGGTCGCTGGGGATCAAATAGCCGTCCACGTTGCGCGCGGTGGACAAGGCCTGTTCCAGGCACTCCATCGCAGCGGCGCGGTTGCCCCGAAATGCGTGGATACGGGCCAGCAACCGTTGGGCAGTGACTTCCAGGATGGCCGCACCCTGGTGTTGGGCAGTGCGCAGTGCTGCGACAACGGCCTGCTCGGCTTGAACATCCTCTCCCAATTGCAGCAGCGCGTTGGCAACACCGGTCTGTGCTTCCACCAACTGGTCGGTCTGCCCCAGTTGCTGTGCGCGTTCTGCCTGTTGGCGAAAGAATGCCAACGATGCAGGGAAATCGCCCCGCTTTTGTGCCAATTCGCCGAGCGATGTCAGCACCGAGCCGTAGTTGCGCGAATTGCGCAAGGGCGCATAAACCTGCATGGCCTCGTCGAGCATGGACTGCGCTGCATCGAGTCGACCCATGGCGCCCATGATTTCAGCCATCTGGCGCAGGCAGGGGCCCAGCGCCACCGCCCAGCCCGTTGTGCGCGCCAGATCAAGGCCACGCTGGAGCCATTCCAGCGCGGCGTCATGGTCATTCAGCGCCTCAAAGGTGCTGCCTGCGTTGACCGCTACCACCACGGCGACCAGCAGTTGGCCAGATTGACTTGCCGCTTCAAAGGCCTTGTCAAACTGTGCCACGGCGCGGGCAAAGTTACCCGAGCTGTAATCGCGCGTAGCAAAGTAGGAGTAAATACTGGCCTTCACACTTGGGTGCATGGCAGTCACATCGTCCGCAAACCGTTCACCCCACACAAGGTTGCTTTGGCGCACATCGCGCAGCACGGAGTAACGCGCCCGATTGGCTTCGAAATAATCGACGCGCTGTGTGTCGCCGGCGCTGGTGGCGAATTCTGCAGCGACCGCCAGGCAATGGTCGCGTTGCAACAGATCACCAGTGCTCGAATGCACGCCGGCCAATACACCATGTGTATCGGCGCAACCGACTGCGTCGTCGCAGGCTTTAAAAACTGCCAGCGCGCTGCGAGCTGAGACTGTGGCCGGTTCAAAATCCGACAATAGCCAATGCGTTTCGGCGTCCACCAGGTCCAGTCGGGCTTGCAACCGCTGAACGGTTTGGGATGGCAGCGTGGTCGATAACTGCGCCAATCCGGCTCTGGCCTGGAGAGCTAAGGTGCAGGCCCGCACATTGTCTTGTTGACGCAGATACCAGGCCAGCGTTACTTGGGATCGCAGCGCATCACTGGGCACGCGCGCGCTGTCCAATACCTTTGTCAGGCGGTCGACTTCGACGTTGCGCTCAAACAAAAGCATGGAGGGATGGCTGTTTGATTCCAAGGGACAGCCGCATGGTAATGC
Source organism: Burkholderiales bacterium (assembly GCA_038317285.1). Lineage (GTDB taxonomy): Bacteria > Pseudomonadota > Gammaproteobacteria > Burkholderiales > Burkholderiaceae_C > Allorhodoferax. The sequence goes on from JBBQBG010000038.1 coordinate 5,979, forward strand.
GCTACAGCAGCCTTTGCAAATAGCGCCCGGTATGGCTGGACGGGTTGGCCGCAATATCTTCCGGCGTGCCCACGCCTAGCACGGTGCCGCCGCCTGATCCGCCTTCAGGCCCCATGTCAATCAACCAGTCAGCGGTCTTGATGACGTCCAGGTTGTGTTCGATGACCACAATGGTGTTGCCCGCGTCACGCAACTGGTGCAGCACTTTGAGCAGCAGGTCGATATCGGCAAAGTGCAATCCGGTGGTGGGCTCGTCCAGGATGTAGAGCGTTCGGCCGGTGTCGCGTTTGGATAACTCCAAGGCCAGCTTGACGCGCTGCGCCTCGCCACCCGACAGCGTGGTGGCCGCCTGGCCCAGCTTGATGTAGCTCAGGCCCACATCCAGTAACGTTTGTAGCTTGCGTGCAATGGTTGGCACAGCTTGCAAAAACGCATATGCGGTCTCCACGGTCAGGTCCAGGATCTGCGCAATGTTCTTGCCCTTGTACAGCACCTCCAGCGTCTCGCGGTTGTAGCGCATGCCGGCGCAGACATCACATGGCACGTATACATCGGGCAAGAAATGCATCTCCACTTTGACCATGCCGTCGCCTTGGCAGGCCTCGCAGCGGCCACCGGCTACGTTGAAGCTGAAGCGCCCGGGGCCGTAACCGCGCTCGCGCGACGTATTTACTTCGGCCATCAATTCGCGGATCGGTGTGAACAGCCCGGTGTAGGTGGCGGGGTTGGAGCGTGGTGTGCGGCCAATCGGCGACTGGTCGACGTTGATGACCTTGTCGAAGTGCTCAATGCCTTCGATGGCCGTGTGCGGCGCAGGTTCGTCGTGGGCGCGGTAAATGGTGCGGGCCACGGCGGCGTACAGCGTGTCATTCACCAGTGTCGATTTGCCCGAGCCCGACACGCCGGTCACGCAGGTGAACAATCCCACGGGGAAATCTACCGTCACGTTCTTTAAGTTGTGGCCTGCGGCGCCCACCACGCGCAAGCGTTGCAGATTGCCCTGGGTCGCCAGGTGCTGTGCCTCGCGCTCGGCGCGCCGCACAGCGGCTGGGCTGGGCACGTAGCGTTGCCCCTTGTCGGCGGGTTTGTAGGGCTGTGCAATAACGGTGGGCAGCCACGGCGTGCGTCGCTTGGGCACGGCAATCTTCAGGGTTTGCGCCAGGTACTGGCCGGTCAGTGATTCGGTGTTGGACAGAATGGCGTTGAAATCGCCCTGTGCAATGACGCGCCCGCCGTGCACGCCAGCGCCCAGTCCCATGTCGATGATGTGGTCGGCGGCACGCATCATGTCTTCGTCGTGCTCCACCACCAGCACGCTGTTACCAATATCACGCAGGTGTTTTAGCGTCTCGATCAGCCGGTCGTTGTCGCGCTGGTGCAGACCAATGCTGGGCTCGTCCAGCACATACATTACGCCGGTCAAGCCCGAGCCGATTTGGCTCGCCAGCCGGATGCGCTGGCTCTCACCACCGCTGAGCGTTTCGGCGCTGCGGTCCAGGCTCAAATAGTTCAAACCCACGTCGTTCAAAAACTTTAAACGCAGACCGATCTCGCGCACCACCTTGGAGGCGATGTCCCCTTTGGCGCCGTGCATGGTCAGCGTCTGAAAATAAGCGTAGCTTTCGCGCAGCGTGGATCGGCTGATTTCAAAAATGGCGCGGGCCTGGTCCCCTTCGCCGATCTTGACGTGGCGGGCTTCCACGCGCAGGCGCGAGCCATCGCAGGCCGGGCAATGCTGGGTGCTGCGGTAGCGCGACAAATCCTCGCGGACCAGGGCTGAATCGGTCTCGCGGTAGCGCCGCGCCATATTGGGGACGATGCCTTCGAAAGGGTGCTTTTTCGTCAGCTTCTTGCCTTGCGAGGCGCCAGAGTCCATGACGTAGCTGAACTTGATTTCTTCTTCGCCCGAGCCGTGCAAGATGGCCTGTTGCACCGCTTCTGGCAGGAATTCGAACGCCGAATCGATGTCAAATTTGTAGTGCTTGGCCAAGCTCTCCAGCATAGAGAAGTAATAGCCATTGCGCCGGTCCCAGCCCTTGATCGCGCCGCTAGCCAGGCTCAGAGTCGGAAACGCTACAACCCGTGCCGGGTCAAAGAACTCTTGCACACCCAGACCATCGCAACTGGGGCAAGCGCCCACGGGCGAGTTGAACGAGAACAGCCGTGGCTCCAGCTCGCTGATGGAATAGCTGCACACCGGGCACGCAAACTTGGCGTTGAAGAGATGCTCTTTCGGGCTGTAGCCCTAGTCGGATATGCGTGAGGCGCTATCATTTTCGATAGACTCTTCGCTAGTAGAGGCCATTTCCAGCGCGATGGCGCGGCCGTTAGCCAGGCGCAAAGCGGCTTCAAAGCTTTCGGCCAGGCGCTGCTGCAGCTCAGGCCGTACTTTGATCCGGTCGATCACCACGTCGATGTCCTGTTTCTCCGTCTTCTTCAGTGTCGGCAGGTCGTCAAACCCATAGGTCTTGCCGTTGACGCGGAAGCGCACATAGCCCTGGGCCTGCATCTCTGCAAACACGTCCAGAAACTCGCCCTTTTTCTCCCGCGCCACAGGTGCCAGGATCATCAGGCGCGTGTCCAGTGGCAAAGCCAGCACGGCGTCTACCATCTGGCTGACCGTCTGGCTTTGCAGCGCCAGGCCGTGGTCGGGGCAGTACGGGGTGCCAGCGCGGGCGAACAGCAGGCGCAGGTAGTCGTGAATCTCGGTCACCGTGCCCACGGTGGAGCGCGGGTTGTGGCTGGTGGCCTTTTGCTCGATGGATATGGCCGGTGACAGGCCCTCGATCACGTCCACATCGGGCTTGTCCATCAGTTGCAAAAACTGGCGTGCGTAGGTGGACAGGCTCTCCACATAGCGGCGTTGGCCTTCGGCGTACAGCGTGTCAAAGGCCAGGCTGGACTTGCCGGACCCGCTCAATCCCGTGATCACCACCAACTGATTGCGTGGGATATCCAGGTCGATGTTCTTCAGGTTGTGGGTGCGTGCACCGCGGATGCTGATGGTTTGCTGCTGTAAAGCCCGGGCAAGGTAGGTGCCGTCAGAAGGAGAGTTCAAGGTCGTGGCCCACGGAAGAGAGAGGATGGAACGGCTTTGGTAAACCCACCATGATAATGACTGTTGGCCGTTTGGGCACCCTGCCTCCCCGTCACCCTGACCAAGGCCGGATAAACTCCTCCTTTAGGCCCCAACCCCATTAGGAACACCATGGCATCCGTAAACAAAGTCATTCTGGTCGGCAATTGCGGCCGCGACCCCGAAATCCGCTACCTGCCTTCGGGCCAAGCTGTGGCCAACATCAGTGTGGCTACCAGCACCCGCCGCAAAGACAAAAACACTGGCGAAAGCATCGAAACCACCGAGTGGCACCGCGTCACCTTTTACGACCGCCTGGCCGAAATCGCCGGCGAATACGTGCGCAAGGGCCGCCCCATCTATGTCGAAGGCCGCCTCAAATACGGCAAATACACCGACCAGGCTGGCGTTGAGAAAAGCACGGTGGACATCATCGCCACCGAGCTGCAATTGCTGGGTGGTCGCGAAGGCATGGGTGCCCCCGGTGGTGACGGTGAAGAAGGCAGCGGCGCCCCGGCTCCCCGCCGCATGGCCCCCGCCGCACAAGCGCCCCGCGCAGCAGCTGCGCCAGCACCCCGTCAAGCGCCGCCACCGCGCCCGGCCAGTGGGTTTGATGACATGGACGACGACATTCCGTTTTAGTCGTCGGGTTGGCACAGATGGCCAGTTTCGCAACCCCATGGGCTGAATTCCTTCCCAATTTGGAATAGTTATGCTGCGTTTAGACAAAAATTGGCTGTAGCCCTCGTGAAATATGGATATGTGGCTACAAAAAGTGTAGCAATTTTTGCTTTACTGTCTGCCGCAAGCACCGCTGTGTGGGCACAACCTGCCCCTACACGCCTCACCGCCAAAGACCTTGGCTTGGTCATCAATACCGCCGATCCCTATTCCGTTGCAGTCGGCGAGTACTACGCGCAGCGCCGTGGCATTCCGGCGGACCAGGTACTGCGGCTGAGTTTGCCGGCAAAGGCAAGCCTGAGCGCCAGCGAGTTTGAGACGCTGGCTGCCGACGTCCGTGGGCATATGGGCCCACAGGTTCAGGCGCTGGCCTTGGCCTGGGTCGAGCCGTATGCAGTGGACTGCAATTCCATCACCTCGGCGCTGACGCTGGGTTTTCAGCCGGCGGTTTGCCAGAACACCTGCGCGCCCAGTGCGCCGTCCCGCTTGTTTGGCAGTACCAGCGCGCGGCCGATGGCCGATCTGGGTCTGCGGCCGTCCATGCTGCTGGCGTCCGGCAGCGTTGAGCGCGCCAAGGCGTTGATCGACCGCGGCATTGCCTCAGATCAGCAACTGGGCAAACGCGGTGTCCCGATAGCCAGCGCGGTATTTGTCAGCACACCCGACAAGGCCCGCAATGTGCGTGCGGCGGCCTACCCGCCAAAGCGCGCGTTTGCGAATGCAGGCTTCGAGATCACGCGACGCGGGGCGGTCGATACCGAACCTGCAAAGCGTGTTTTTTTGTACCAGACGGGATTGATTCGCATGGCAAACCCTGACGCTATTGATTGGCTGCCTGGCGCATTGGCGGACCATCTGACGTCGTTCGGCGGCGTGTTGCGCGGCAGCGGTGAACAGATGAGCGCCATGGAGTGGCTGGATGCAGGGGCCACCGCCAGCTATGGCACCGTCAGCGAGCCTTGCAACCACTTACAGAAATTTCCACACCCCCAAGTCTTGTTGGGCCGCTACGCACGGGGCGCCACGGCGTTGGAGGCGTATTGGAGTAGCGTCGCCTGGCCGGCACAGGGTATCTTCATCGGCGAGCCGCTGGCCGCGCCCTTTGGGCGATAAGCCGCGCTGGCAACACTATTTGCCATGACAACCGAACTGGACGGACGCTGGCACCCGGGCATTGGCGATCCCAATGCCACCGGCTGGATTACGGTGGCGGCCTACGCAACCGCGATGGTGTTGTGTTGCGTGTGCCAACGCCAAGCACCACGAGGCCCGCACCGCCATTTCTGGCTGGGCATGATGTTGACGATGGCGGCATTGGGTGTGAACAAGCAATTGGACCTGCAAACCTGGTTCACCGAAGTAGGGCGCGACCTGGCGTTTCAATACGGCTGGTATGCGCACCGGCGCCTGGTTCAAGCGCTCTTTATTGCGGCGATGGTCGTCGGAGGCCTGGGCCTCATCGCATGGTTGGCTCGGTGGCTCAAGGATCTTGATGATTACGCACGCCGCGCGGCGTATGGTTTGGTCGTGTTGGGCGTGTTTGTGTTGGTGCGGGCGGCGTCCTTCCACCATGTCGATGTGCTTCTGGGTTTGCGCTGGAACAATATCGCTGTCAATGCTTTGTTGGAGTTGGGCGGCATCAGCGCAATAGTCCATTCGGCTTGGGGGCGCTGGCGTTCTTTGCGCCCAAACCGCAGATAATCGGCGCCACCAATTACTCGCTGTTACATATTTTGGGGCCCATGTTGAATCCACCGTTGAACGCAAAAGGAAGGGAAGTCATCTTCCCTGCCGGCATTGATTTCTGGGTTCTGGGGCTGTTGTTGGCGGGTTTTGCCATCCTGTATGTTCCCAGCTATGTGGATGTGGCGCGCACGGTCTGGACCACGGACGAGCAGGGCCACGGCCCCATCATTTTGGCGGTCAGCCTGTGGATGCTGTACCGGGCGCGCCATGCACTGGCGGCTCTTCCGCTGGAGCCTTCGTTAGCCTACGGAATGCCATTGTTGGTATTTGCACTAGCCTCGTACGCCGTTGGCCGGTCCCAGTCTTTCATGATGATGGAGGTTGGCTCGCAGATTTTCATGCTGTGCGCTTTGACCCTGTGTTTTATGGGCAAGCGGGCCTTGCGGATGGTCTGGTTTCCGCTTTTTTTTCTGGCGTTCATGACGCCTTTGCCAGAAGTTCTGGTGGCCGAAATTACCGCGCCGCTGAAGTCGGCAGTCTCCACCGTGTCTGCCAATCTGTTGTACGCCTTGGGCTACCCGGTAAGCCGCGCCGGCGTCATCTTGAACGTTGGGCAATACCAGTTACTGGTCGCCGATGCCTGTGCCGGTTTGAATTCGATGTTCACGCTGGAGGCGCTGGGCTTGTTGTACATGAACCTGATGCAATACACGTCGGTGGCGCGCAACGTAACTTTGAGCATTTTGGTGGTACCCATAGCTTTTTGCGCTAATGTCGTGCGGGTGATCGTCCTGGTGCTGGTGACTTATCACTTTGGCGATGCGGCAGGCCAGGGTTTTGTGCACGGCTTTGCCGGTATGGTTCTGTTCCTCGTTGGGCTGGTGTTTGTGCTGGCTACGGACCATATGCTGGGCTGGGTTTTCAAGGAACCCGTCCGTTCAAAGGGGCTGCAATGAGCGCTAAACGCATTCGCGCGCTGCTGGTGTTTTTGGCCATGGCTGCCACGGCCGCATTGGCCCACTGGGCCACACCGACCACGCACTTGAGCGATGTGCTGGGCAAGCCGGATCTGGAAAAAATCTTCCCCGCCGAGTTCGCCGACTGGCGCGTTGATGTGCGCGCGGCGATGATCTTGCCGTCTCCCCAGACCCAGGCCTTGCTGGCCAGCATCTACAACCAGACGCTGACGCGCACCTACATCAATGCCGTCGGTGAGCGCATCATGCTTTCGGTGGCTTATGGCGGTGACCAGTCGGACGCCACGCGCGCCCACTTACCCGAGGTGTGCTACCCGGCCCAGGGTTTTCAAATTACGTCCAATACCCGCAGTGAATTGGTACTTGCTGACCGCGCCGTCAGCACGCGCCTACTGATGTCCAAATTGGGCCTGCGCAACGAGCCCATCACTTACTGGCTGGTAGTGGGAGACCGCGTGACGGTGTCAAGAACCGACCAAAAATTGGCCCAGTTCCGCCTCGGATTGAAGGGTTTGATACCCGATGGCTTGCTGGTGCGGGTATCCAGTATTGACGAGAACATGACCCGAGGGTATGCGGTCCAGGCCAAGTTTTTGACGCAATTGGCCCAGGCCATGCCTGAAATTTCACGCGATCGCGTGTTTGGCACGCAACATATTGCGGCCCATTAGTCCGAATGGACTATTGCTGAATTGTTGCAGTGCAGCGAAGATGCATCCATCGCCATCCCGTATGGCTCCACGCGACATCCAGCGTTCGTTTCAGAATTATTCGTATGCATATCAAAAAATCTCTCCTTTGCCTGGCTATAGCCGCTTCGGCATTTGCCGCCCAAGCCAGTAATCTAGTCGTGAACGGCAGTTTCGAACAAGTTGCCTCGGGCAACACACAAAATTCAAACTCTTGGAACATCTACCCCAGCATGTCTGGTTGGACCGGTGGGTCTTTTGGTATCGAAGTGCGCGACCACGTCGCGGGTTCTGCGCAAGACGGCTCCAATTTTGTGGAACTCGACACGACTAAAAACAGCAGCATGTTCCAGGACATCACCGGCCATGGCTGGTACACCCTGAGCTTCTGGTACTCCCCTCGTGAAGGCGTGAAGGCTGGCTCCAACAACATTGGGTTCAATTTTGGTGACCTCTCGGGTCAATTGATGATGAATACCGCTGGCGCTCCGATTGGCGCCGGTAACGTGTGGCAGCAATACACTGGACTGGTGGAATTGGACGGCACCGAAACCCTGCAGTTTTATGCGTTTGGCAAGTCTGATGGTTACGGCGGTTCTTTGGATAATGTTTCGGTGACTGCCGCCATTCCTGAGCCAGAGTCTTACGCCATGATGCTGGCCGGTCTGGGATTGATGGGGGCTATTGCCCGCCGCCGTAAGAGCAAAGCGGTCTGAATAGCCATAATTTAGTAGAGTCGAGAGTTTGCTGTCGCGACCTGTCGACGAGTGCCTTTCGTTCTCCCTCGCTCGATTAGTCCGAATGGACTATTGTTCTGTAGTGAGATAGATTGTGTAATTTGATGAGGCATACAATGGTATGCCGTCCAAAAAGTAAAGCTGCTTAATCGTTCGGGCGAATCTTAGAAATAGCTTGCCAATGGCAAGCTATTTTTATTAACGGATCCCCAAAACCAAGTCGATAAGGATTGCGCTCGCGCCAATTTTTTTGCAGTCACATGACCCAAACAATGGCAACCCTCGCTTCAGTCGGTCCCAAGAAAGAGGATTTGGCGCGTTACTATGCGTTGATTTCCCAAGTATTTGAAGTGCGCCGACACATCGATCTGATGCACTGGTTGCAGGGTGATGTGCAATATTACCTTCCACATGATATTTTGGTCGCAGCTTGGGGCGATTTTCACTTGGGCCTGGTCCACTACGACATCGTGTCTTCCATCCCAGGTGTTCGGTCTGAAAATTCCGAGTCTGAAGTAATTACGCCGCTGTTGACGGGTTTGTTCGATCGCTGGATAGCGCAAGACCGCAGGCCCTTCTCGCTCAAGGTGAGTGAACGCGGGTTTGCCTGGGACAGCGTGGCGACCCCGGGCCCGATTGGCGACGCCATGCGTACCATGCGCTCCTCATTGATCCACGGCATTAACGACCAGCGTGGTCGCCACGACTGCCTCTATGTGCTTTTCAGTACACAGGCTCAACGCCATCGCAACGAGAGAACGGCACTGAAGTTCATGATGCCCTATATCGACAATGCCCTGCGCCAAGTCGAACTGTTGCCGCGTCAATATCCCGCCAGCAACGCCACGCCCGCGGAGATTCCTGAAGGCAACCCTGAAAGCGAAGTCACGGTCCTAAGCGAGCGCGAGGCGGGCATCATGAAATGGGTTGCCTTGGGTAAAACGAATGGTGAAATCGGCAGCATTCTTGACGTAAGTACCTTTACCGTCAAGAACCATATGCAGCGTATTTTCAAGAAGCTTGACGTACTCAACCGTGCCCAAGCGGTGTCGGCGTTCAGCAATTCCAAGCAAGATGCCTGAAAATCAGCGCAACGACAATGCGGCTATTCTTGCGGCCCGCAATACTCCTGGACCATTGGGAAAGGACAGTATGCTCAGCGCGGTTGAGGCTGGGCTGGAGCCTTTCGTATTGGTGTTCGTGCTGTGGGCGGTGGCTTTCTTTTTTGAAGGTTCCCTATCGGGGGAGTACCTTATCCTGTCGGTGATCGTTTTTTCAATATCGTTTCCAGGCACACCGAGGCTGAATGCGCCAGCTTGGCACATGGTGGCAGACATTATCACCAGCACTTTGTGGACTGGAGCGCTTCTTGCTTTTGCAGGTATTGCGACAGGTTACTTCCGAGAGTTTGACCGATACGCAATCTATACCTGGTTCGCTATCTCGCCGTTTGCCTTGATCGCAGCACAACTTGCGTTCAGGGCCCTGGCGCCAATACTGTTACAAGTTCAGGGCCCACCCCAACGGGCCATTGTTGTCGGTATGAACGAACAGGGCTTGGCCTTGGCGCGGCGCGTGGCAGACACCCCATATTCAAATATCGAACTCGCGGGGTTTTTTGATGACCGTGACCTTGCGCGGTTGGACCTGACCGGAGACTTGCGCATGCTCGGCGGTTTGTCTGAGATGCCTGCCTATGTGCGCGACACAGGGGTCAAGCTGATCTACCTGTCGTTGCCCATGGCTTCTCAGCCCAGGATACTTCAGGTGCTGGATGAGTTGAAAGACACCACAGCGTCGATCTTCTTTGTTCCTGATATGTTTATTACCGACCTCATCCAGGGGCGTACCGGCTCAGTTTGCGGCATGCCCGTTATATCGGTGTGTGAGACCCCATTCCGTGGCACCAACGGCACTATCAAGCGCATTAGCGACGTCCTACTGTCGTTGTTGATATTGCTGTTGATGTCTCCCGTGCTGGCGGCAATAGCGGTCGCGGTCAAGTTGAGCTCGTCTGGTCCCGTCATTTTTCGTCAGCGCCGCTATGGTTTAGATGGTGGGGAAATATTGGTTTACAAGTTTCGCTCCATGACCGTAACCGAAGACGGATCAGAGGTCATGCAAGCCCAGAAAGATGACGTGCGCATTACGCGACTTGGGCGGTTTCTGCGCAAAACCTCCATGGATGAGTTGCCGCAGTTTGTCAATGTATTGCAAGGTCGCATGAGCATAGTGGGGCCGCGCCCGCACGCCGTGGCCCACAACGAGATGTACCGCAAGCTGATCAAGGGATACATGGTGCGGCACAAAGTCAAGCCTGGAATTACCGGCTGGGCACAAGTAAATGGCTACCGGGGTGAAACAGAAACACTGGACAAAATGCAGGGCCGAATTGATTACGACCTTGACTACCTGCGCCACTGGTCTTTGCGTCTGGATTTGTTCATCATCTACAAGACGGTACGCGTCGTGTTGGGTGACCAAAAAGCGTATTGACGATGCCACAGATTTTATGCTGACGTGATGATAAAAATAAAGATGACAGTTGTGCGCGAATGGGTGGCGCGTGTTGGCCTATTTTCGGTATGGAGATATCACTTATGAGTTCAAATTTTGATCAGCTAACACCGCACGCCGAAGCGTTGGGAACAGCGCGCGACTTCGCGGATGAATTCATAGAAGTACTTAAGAAGCAGCCGGCCATGCAGCAATTCAGCCGCCAAGAGTTGACGCTGCTGGCCGAATATATGGACTGTTATGGCGTTGGGCGCAATTCCACCGTGATCCATCAAGGAGACGATGGTGACTATTTGGCCATACTGGTGACAGGTGCTGCCCAGATTGTTAAGACCCGCGACGGCTGTGAAACCGTGGTTCGAGAACTGAAGCCGGGTGAATTGTTTGGTGAAATGTCGATGATCGATGGCGAGCGCCGCGTCGCCAATTGCATCACCAGCGAACCCAGCGACTTTGCGGTTCTATCGCACCAGAAGCTCAACGACATGCTGGCAGACCACCCCCGCTTGGGCAATAAATTTTTGCTGATGCTTCTGGGCCTAACGGCTGCACGACTGCGGCAAGCCTTGCATGTTGATCCGCCATTGCAAAGTACGGTTATCCCTTGCATATGATGCTTCACCTAACCCATCGACGAGCCTTTGCGGCACTGATTGTGGGTGTCGGGGTGGGGTGCGTGCATGGGCAGGAAAAAGATCCGGAGCGGCTGAAGTTGAAGGTGGGAATGACCCGAACTGAAGACAGTAACTTTTCACGTTTGCCCGACGACAAAGCGGTCGCTGATCAAGTCAACAGCCAAACAGTGGATGTCAACGTCGCATTGCCGGTCGGGCAACAGCGGTTTGAGCTTGACGCCAGTCTGGCCAATAACCAGCACCAGACCCTGAAGCAGTTAGATTTTTTAGGACGAAGTTATTTGGCTGCATGGCGTTGGAGTCTGACCCCATCGTTGCTGGGTGTACTCAGTAGTAAGCGTACCGAATCACTGAACGATGCAGGTGACAGTCTTAACCCCAACTTGCGGAACAAAAACGTTACCAACCTTGACAACTTGGCCCTGGGATATTTGTTGGGTGGCCCATGGCGTCTGCTGGCCGACTACTCCAAAGGCACGTCGACCAATGAGCAGGCTTTGTTGGGTATCTCGGACGTCCGCTACGAATCGTATACCGCAGGCATCAGCTATTCCCCTACTAGTGGCAGCAGCCTGAGCTATGGGCACCGCGTGGACTCTGGCACCAACACCAACCCCATCACGGGTGTCGGCGGCTACAGCAACATTGGCGATGTTGTATTGGTCACTTATGCGCTCAACGACAGTACCACTCTCAAAGCGCGGCTAGCCTATTTAGAGCAACATTTTTCATTGGTGCCAAAGTACGATTTCAATGGTGTGTCTGGCGCAGTTGATGCCACCTGGCGCATTACCACCAAGACCAGTCTGGTTGGCGGGTGGCAGCGCGATATCACCAGTTTTCAGACTTTGGACTCGTCGTATGCGCAGACCGACACCTTCAGCCTTGCGCCAAACTGGCAAGCGACCCCTACACTCTCTCTGGGTCTCATGTTCAAGCAAAGTGTTCGTGACGCCCTGGGCAACCCGAACGGCACGACAAGTGCACGGCAGGACCGCACCAATGACACGACCATTACCCTACAGTGGCAACCCCGACGCTATGTGAACCTGCGTGCTTCGGTATCGCAGGCCAACCGCACTTCGACCGTGGCAGACCAAGACTACAACGCCCGCGCCGTCTCGCTAAGTGCCCAATTTATCTACTGATTCAACACGACCTATAACTATGCACACACGTTTTATGCCAACCCATATTGTTCGCGCCCTTGCGCTTGCTGCATTGATTCCTTTGCTCGTTGTCGGATGCAGCAAGAAAGACAAAGTTGCCACCCAGACGGTGGCCATTGTCGATGGAGAAGAAATCTCGGTGCACCAAATCAACTCGGTACTGTCCAAGGTCAACGGTGTTTCGCCCGAGAGCCTTCCCAAGGTCAAACGCGAAATACTGGAGGGCCTTGTGGAGCAGCAACTTGCCATCAACCTGGCGACCAGTACCAAGCTTGACCGAAGCCCGGAGGTGGTCTCGGCGATTGAAAACGCAAAGCGTGAAATCATTGCCCGTGCAGCTTTGGAGCACATCCGCAATGCGCAGCCCAAACCCACGGATGACGAAGCAAAGAACTATTTCACCGCACATCCGGAATTGTTCACTGAACGCCGCGTCTTCAATCTTCAGGAAATCGCGTTGGACAAAGCCACACCCAACATGGCAGAAATCCGCACCAAGGTGGCCGCTGCCAAATCGATGGAAGAGGTGGCAGATTGGTTGACCCAACAAAGTATTGGCTTCAAACCCAGTGCGGGTGCGCGCGCAGCCGAACAGATTCCATTGGAGGTCTTGCCCAAGTTGCACCAATTCAAGGATGGACAGATGGGCCTGATTGAAGGCAATGAGGCGAACTTGATAGTACGCGTGGTGGCATCCAAATCCGTGCCGATTGCAGAAGCCCAGGCGCAGCCCCGCATCAAGGTGTTTTTGGCAAACCAGCGCGGCGCGGAAGCCATCAAGCGTGAGAAGGAGGCCATGAAGGCCAAAGCAAAGGTTGAGTATTTGGGTGAATTCGCCGGTGGTGAAGCCGCATTCAAGGCAGAAGCCGAAGCCAAGACCAAGGCCGCCGCCGAGGCCAAGGCCACCGCTGAAGCCAAGGCAAAAGCAGATGCAGAGGCGATTGCAAAACAGAAAGCTGATGACCAAGCCCGTGGCCAAGCCGAAGCTGAGGCGCGTTCGAAAGCGCGTGCAGAAGCGCGCACTACCAGCACCAAGGCGTCGGAGCCGGGCGTCAATCCAGCGAACATCAACCTCGAAAAAGGTATCAAGGGACTCAAATGAAAAAGCTCATACGTTTTTTTGCGCTTGTGGCACTGGCCACACTTGCATTGCTAACAGCCATGCGCCCAGCGCTGGCCCAAGACAATTTATATGAAGACCGGCTTGGCGCTGGCGACATCATTCGCGTGCAGGTGTACCAAAGCCCTGATCTGACACAAGAAACCCGTATTCTCGAATCTGGCCAAATCAGCTATCCCTTGATCGGCGCCACCAAGGTAGCGGGCCTAACGATTCCAGAGGCCGAAGCGGTCATCGCGAAGGCACTGAAGGCGGGTGGCTTTATCCAGCAGCCACAAGTCACCATTGCGCAACTGCAGATCCGCAAGAAGTCTGTCACAGTATTGGGCGCTGTAGGTCGTCCCGGCTTGTACCCGTTGGATGCATTGAACACTCGCCTGTCGACTATCTTGGCGGCGGCTGGCGGTATCGCGCAGGGGGGGTCTGACACCGTCATTCTGAGCGGCAAGCGCGACGGCAAACCTGTGCGTCAAGAGATTGATCTGGCGGCTACTTACCTGGACAACAAGTTGGCGAATGACGTGGTGTTGGCCAGTGGCGACACCATTTATGTGCACCGCGCTCCTGTGTTTTATGTGTATGGCGAGGCTGGCAAGCCCGGGCCCTATCGCCTGGAGCGCAATATGACAGTCATGCAGGCACTGGTCACCGCCGGTGGGCCAACGCAACGTGGAACCGAGCGCAACCTGCGCCTCAATCGCCGTCAAAACGACGGGAGCACCAAAGAATCCAAACCAGAACTCACCGACCTCGTGCAAACGGATGACGTGATCTACGTACGCGAAAGCCTTTTTTAAGGGATTACGCGCATGACTCCCAAGCAACTGCTACTCATATTGTTTGCGCACCGCTACGTTGCGGTTATTGCATTTGTGTTGGTGTCCATAGGTGGTGTTGCGTTCACTTTAATGACCCCCAAAACCTACCAAGCAACTACCGACCTATTGGTTGACAGCCGTGCAGACCCCATTGCTGGTGCTGTAACCGGCGGAGCCAATTATTTAGCGACGCAAATTGCGATCATCCAAAGCGAGCGCGTGGCCATCGGTGTGGTCAAGCGCCTGCGTGTGGCGCAAACCCCAGCGCTCATCGAGCAATGGAAGACCGCCACCCAAGAAAAGATCCCATTGGAGAACTACTATGCGAGCCTATTGCGCAGGGGTTTGTTGGTGGAGCCCTTGCGTTCCAGCAATGTCATACGGTTGACCTTTGAAGGTACGGACCCCAAGTTTGCAACGGCCGCAGTCAATACTTTTGCCCAGGCGTATCTGGACTTGACAGTGGATTTACGGGTAGAACCGGTGCGACAGTATGCGGATTGGTTTGACGAGCGCCCAAAGAGTTTGCGTGCAAACGTAGAGTCTGCACAGGCCAAGTTGTCTGCTTACCAAAGCGAAAAGGGCATCATTGGCATAGACCAACGCACGGACCAGGAAACCCAACGTCTGGATGCACTGACCGCCCAATTGGTGGCTGTGCAAGGTGAAAACTTGGTTATTGGTAGCCGTGAAAGAAATTCGGGCGGCGAACTGTCGCCAGACGTCCTTGCCAGCAACTCTGTGGCAAGTATCAAAGGTCAGCTTAGCCTGGCCGAGGCCAAACTCAGTGAAATGCGTATAAGTTTGGGGCCAAACCACCCAATGCGCGTGCAACTTGAAGGCCAGATTACCGAGCTCAAAGAACAACTTGGTCAAGAGATGCGTCGTGTTAGTGGTGGCACAGCGGTTGCGCGCACCACGGCCGGTATGCGCGAGGCCGAATTGCGTGGCATGGTTGCGGCACAAAAAAACCGCGTGCTAGCGCTGCGACAGGAGCGCGATCAAATCTCCGTTTTGGCGCAGGATGTGGAGGCCGCCAAGGGTATGTATGACTCGGTGCTTAAACGCACGAATCAACTTAACCTGGAGAAACAATCGGATCAGGCCAATGTGACTGTTTTGAGTCCGGCCATTGAGCCGGATACACCGTTCAAACCCAACCGCCCTAAATACCTGGCAATGACA
>JBBQBG010000039.1:0-21256 GCA_038317285.1 Burkholderiales bacterium
CGCAGGGCCGAAAGATCTTCCAACGCACAACCAACTGAATCAAACAGCGTGACTTGCTCGGCGTTGTCGCGTCCCGGCTGTCGGCCCGCTAGAACCTGCCATAAGGCATGGGTTTTAAAGTCTTGTTGCATCTGCTGCAACTCACCATCTATGCGGGTCTGCGGCTCGTGCTCCACAAAGACTTTTGAGCGCAACAGGATGCTGGGCTGCAGCTCTGTCTTGCCAGGGCAATCGCCGCCGACCGCGTTCAAGTGCATGCCAGGCGCGACCAGGTCGTCCGTCAAGATAGTGGCGTTGGTTTTATCCGCCGTGACCGTGGTCACGATGTCTGCACCGCGCACGGCTTGGCGGATGGACGCCGCGCGAACCAGACGCAAAGTGCCTTTCGTGACGTAGGGCGCCAGGTTGGCGACCAGCTTGTCGGTGGCGTTACTGTCCACGTCATACACCCGCAGCTCGTTTATACCCAACTGGGTCATAAAGGCAATGGCCTGAAACTCGCTTTGCGAACCATTGCCGATCAAGGCCATACTGCGGCTATTGGGGCGCGCCAATACCTTGGCCGCCAGGGCCGAGGTGGCAGCCGTGCGCAACGCTGTGAGGATGGTGAGCTCGCTCAGCAGCGTGGGGTAGCCGGTGGCTGCGTCAGCCAACACAGCGACGCCAACGCCCATGTCGATGCGGTGCGATTTGTCGAATTCATCCCAACGCAAAAAGTCTTCGCGAATGCAATCGGCCATTTCGGCCATCAGCGTCGCGACGCCATGCTGCTGCACCAGTTGCTGCATGGCGGTCACATCGATATATCGGGTCATGGGCGACTCCACCTCATTTCAGACTGTTGGATAGAAAGGCCTTCAGGCGCTCGCTGCGAGGGCGCGACAACACCTCAGATGGCTCGCCCTGCTCTTCAATCTGGCCCTTGTGCAAAAACACCAATTGGTTGCTGACCTCGCGCGCAAAGCCCATCTCATGTGTTACCACCACCATGGTGCGGCCCTCTTCAGCGACCGAGCGCATCACGCGCAACACTTCCCCCACCAGCTCAGGGTCTAACGCCGACGTGGGCTCGTCAAACAGCATGACCTTGGGTTCCATGGCCAAGGCTCTGGCAATGGCTACCCGCTGCTGCTCACCGCCGGACAGATGGGCAGGAAACGCATCCTTGCGGTGGTACACGCCCACGCGCTGCAGGTAGGCGTGGGCGCGCTCCACGGCCTCTGCCTTACTCAGGCCCAAGGCGTGGATCGGTGCCTCAATGACGTTTTCTACAGCTGTCATATGGGCCCACAAGTTGAAATGCTGGAACACCATGGACACTTGTGCCCGCAACTGTTGCAACTGGGCCTGGCTGCTGACCTTGAGCGTGCCCTGTTTGTCTGGTACTAGGCGCAGCTCTTCGCCGTCCAGCACGATGCGCCCGGCATTGGGTTGCTCCAGCAGATTGAGGCACCGCAAAAACGTGCTCTTGCCTGAGCCGCTGGAGCCGATCATCGAAATCACGTCGCCCTTGTTGGCGGTGATGCTGACGCCTTTGAGCACTTCGTTAGTGCCAAAGCGTTTGCAGATGTCCAGTCCCTGCAGGATGGTGTGGTGGGCCATGGGAGAGTCTCTTAAATTGGTGCGCATGCGTTCAAGGGCTGAGCAGCTTGCCGGTGCGGGCCAGCGACGTGCCAGCAATCTTGGCTAGGCGCTTGCCTGGAACCGCCCAACGCGAACCGCAGCGGGCGTATAGCAGTCCATCGGATTTGCAGCACAACTGGGTCACGTCGCCCGTCAGGGCATCGACCACATCGGCGATCACATCACCAGCCACCACCCGCTCGCCGGGATTGCGGTGGAACACGACCACCCCGGCATGCGGCGCGGTGATGGGTTCAGAACCCGACAAAGGGGTGGGTGCACATTGGGGGCCACGCACAGAATCGGCAACACCGGTCAGCACGCCGCGCTGCGCGAGAAAGGTACAGAGCCCCTGTGCGTCTTGCTCGGCGAGGATGTGGCTGGTGTCGGTTTCGCCGCGTAACTCAACGGTCGCGCCAAAGCAGGCCAGGTCGATCGGAAACTCGGGGAGCAACTTTTGCAAATCAAACCACGGGCGGGTGCAGGCTTCGTCAAACGGAGAGTCGCCCGACTCGGTAGCCAACAGCACCGCCCGCGCGCCCAACGCGGCGCCCAGTTGCTCGGCAACGACGGCCTGCGGTGTCAGCGCGTACAAGTGCATGACGGCATCGGTGTCGCAGTGCAGGTCGAGCACCACATCGGCGTCGACGGCCAGCGCCAACAATTTGTTCTTCAAGTCCTGCGTGGGTGTGGTCGCAGTCAATTCTCCGACGGCCTTAACCATGGCCATGCGGATTACGCGGGTGTTGTGCGCAACGGAATCTGTCAACAGTGGGCGAACGCTGGCCGCCAGTTGAGTCGCCAGTTCCGCATATCCACGGTTGAAATTGCCACCGTCGCGCACGTCAAAGCGGCCGTGGTGCTGGCCAAACAGGTATTGGCCCAGGCCAATCGGGTTGGCAAACGGCACCAGCACAATTTCGCCAATGATGCGGCCATCGGCTTCAGCTTGCGCGAGGAGTTGGGCCAGATGCTGGGCCACCAAGATCGCGGGCACCTCGTCGGCATGCAACGCGCTCTGGATGTAGACCTTGGGCCCTGCACCTGGCGCACCAAAGCGCAGCACCTGCAGGGTTTGGCGAATGCCGGGCGAGCCACTCAAAAGTTCTAGGGTTTGGGTATGCATAGGGTTTGGGGTTCAAGGATGGCGGGTTGCTGGGTCTGCTGCTGCGGCCGCAGGTGGCGCAGAAAGCGCCGCTCCAGCAGCTTGAAGATGCCGACCAGGGTAAAAGTCAAAACAAAGTAGATGAACGCCGCCACACCAAACGATTCGCTGACCAGTAGCGTATTGGCATAAACATCACGCGCCACCCGCGTGATGTCGACGAGCGTGACGGTGCTGGCGATAGCTGTGGCATGCATCAAGCCAACTACCTCGTTGCTGTACTGCGGCAGCGCACGGCGCAGCGCGCTGGGTAGCAAAATGCGCCGGTACAGAGTGAGTCCGCTAAGACCGTAACTGCGCGCGGCCTCGATCTCGCCGTTGTTTGTGGCCTTTAGGGCACCGGCAAAGATCTCGGTGCTGTAGGCAGTGGAGTTCAGCGTAAAGGCCAGCCAGGCGCAAAACCAGGCGTTGCGCAGCAGTACCCAGGCTGCACTCTCACGCACCGCCTCAAACTGCGCCAAGCCGTGGTACAGGATAAACAATTGCACCAGCAACGGTGTGCCGCGCAGCACGTAGGTGTAGAACCACACTGTCCGGGACAACCAGCGGATGGAAGAGACCCGCGCTACGGCCAGCGGCACGGCCAGCACGAAGGAACTGATCAAACTGATGACCAGCAACACCAGCGTGGTGCGAATGCCCTCCACATAGAGCGGCAGGCTGTCGAATATGGTTTGCCACTGCACGTTAGAACTGCACTTTCTTGACGCCCAGGCTGAAGCGCGCTTCCAGACGCGATAGCGCAAATATGGAGACGCTGGTCAGCGTCAGGTAGATGAGCGCCACCGCCACGTAAAACGTGAACGGCGCACGGGTGGTGGCTGCGGCCAGGCCGGCGCGGTGCACCATGTCGTCCAGCCCGATGATCGACACCAGAGCCGAGGCCTTGATCATGATCAACCAGTTGTTGGCAAAGCCGGGAATGGCGTGTCGCACCATCTGCGGCAGCACGATGCGCCACCAGACCATGGTGCGCGACAGCGCAAACGCTTGCCCCGCCTCCGCCTGGCCCTTGGGCACGGCCAGGATGGCGCCCCGAAAGGTTTCGGTCAGGTAGGCGCCGAAAATGAAGCCAATGGTCAGCACGCCCGCCAGAAAAGGGGGCACGTCGATGTAGTCCCAGCCCTGAGACTCGGCCAGGCGGTTGATACCGATCTGGCCGCCGTAGAAGATCAGCAGCATCAGCACCAGCTCGGGCATGCCACGGATCAACGTGGTATAGACCTCGGCGCTCCAGCGCGCGGCCCGCGACCCAGATAGCTTGGCGGCAGCACCGATCAGCCCGAAGACGCAGGCGATGGCAAGCGACAGGGCCGAAACGCGCAGCGTCAGGCCCAGCCCCTCAAGAATGGCTGGAAGATAACCGTAGAGCACAGTGAGATCCGGTTGCTATTGAATTAGTAGCTGGTAGCGCACGTTCCACGAGGGCTACCAGCCGATTTGCCAATGTGATCTTGGCGAAAAACCCGTCGCGGGTCTATTTGAACGAATAGTTCACGCTGACGAATGCACTACGGCCACGTGGGTCGGTGTAGGTGGGGTCGTAGCCCGCCAGGAAGTAGTAGGCCTGGTTGGAGAACGGTGGCGCTGTATTCAGCAGGTTGAGCACACCGGCGCGCACCTTGAGCGCCTTGGTAATCGCAAAGCTGCCCGTCAAGTCCCACAGCGAATAGGCCTCGACATCACGCACTGGCAACAACTTGTTGGTCGTCGGGTCGTATGTGGTGTTCTGGTCGGTGTAGCCAGACGAATACTGGTTTGCCAGCGTCAGGCTGTAGGGGCCCATGTCCCAGCCAAAGCTCAGGCGGTGGCGCCATTTCTGGATCACCTGGTCGTTCAAGAACTGACCCAGGTTGCTGCGCGTGGGCTCCAGAGGACCGAACTGGCGGTCGTAGTTCAACACCAAAGTTCCGCTCATGCCCACACTGAAGCGGCCCATGTCCGTGGCAGCACCACGGAAGTCGGCACCAATGTCCAGACCCGCCGTGTCCAACGCCCCCTGGTTTTCTTTCTTCAGGATGATGTTGGTGATATTGCCATCGACGTCGCGCTGGATGTAGCTGCCGTTGTAGGCCGCTGTGTTGCCGATGATGATTTGCTCACCCAGGGTGCTGATGACGTCGGTCTTGCGGATGTTCCAGTAGTCGACGCTGAAGTTAAAGCTCTTGCTGGGCTCCAAGACGAATCCCAGCGAGAACTGGCGCGATTTCTCAGGCTTCAGGTTGGGGTTGGAGCGGCGCTCTACGGGCCACTGGTCAGTACAACCGTCGATGCTGCCGCCGCTCTTGACGCAATCGGGGTCGGTCAAGAAGCTGGATGCAGAGCCAAAGGTTGTTGGGCCTTTGAGGTCGTTCAGAGACGGCGCACGGAACCCGGTGCCCGCCGATGCGCGGACCAACAGGTTTTGCTGTGGCTGCCAGCGCACGCCAAACTTGGGGTTGGTGCTGCTGCCCGCGTCGCTGTAGTTGTCATAGCGCAGTGCCATTTGCAACTCGATCTGCTTGCTGATGGGCGCGCTCACCTCGGCAAAGACCGAACTGATTTGGCGGTTGTCGTCGGTGGCTTTCAATGCGGTGCTGGAACCTGCCAGCGTACCGGTGTCGCGGTCACCGCCGATGTTGTTGGACAACAGCAAGGCGGAGGGTGTGAACGTCGCATTTTCGTTGCGCAGTTCGGCACCCAAGGCCAGCGCCAGGTCACCACCGCCCAGAGCCATCAAGGCCTTCGATACCTTGCCGTCCAAGCTGGTGGTCACACCTTTGGAACTGCGTGCTTCGTCGTTGACCTTAATGCTGCTCTGCAGGTCCCGGCCCGCCTGGCTGGATGGGCCGAATGGATTGATCGTGCCATTGAACACACCGGCCGAGTACTGGTCGAACAGCACGTAGCCGTCGACATATTTGTCGACCGCACGGTTTTCGGCGCGCGAGACGGCAACGTCATAGTCCCAACCGGCCACCAGGCCATTGGCACCCAGTACCAGGCGCTGCCCGGTGCTGGTGACTTCATTGGTGCGGTTGCCAGCTTCAGTCATGCGCAACTGGACCCGGTTGACGCTGCTGGGCAGGCCTGGGCCGGTCAAGGCCGTGCGGTACGCTGTTGGCAAAAAGGACACCGGGAAGGAGCCAATGTTGACTGGGTTGGGGCTCAGACGGTAAGTGCTGTTGGCCTTGCTTTGCATGAGCTCGGCAAACATCTGGTTGTCTGGATTGATCTGGAATGTCGCACGACCCAAGAAGCTGTTCTTGGTCGACTCCGGGTAGATCTCGGTGTCACGCATGTAGTCGTAGCTGCAACCGTATTTGCCACCATAACTGTTGACGGCGTAGACGCTGGCCGGGGGATTGCAGTTGGGCGCCGATGGGTTGACCAGCGTGCTGCGCACATAGGGCGCGTCGGCAGGCAGCAAACCGGCTTGCTGCATGGCAGTCCACTGCGCTGCGGAGCGGATGCGAATGTTGGCGGGATAGGGCTTGCTGGACATCAGCGCGGGCAGCAGCGTGGCCAACGGACGGTCCTGGATAAATTGACGTTGGCTGGAGCGCAGAGCTTCCAGCTTTTGCAGGTCCAACACACCCATAAGGTTGAAGCCGTCGGTGCTGAGGTCGCCGTAACCGCCGCTGACGCTCAATGTCTTCTTTCCGGCTCCACCCTCTTGCGTGTTGGCCGCCGAGGCACTGACGTCAAAGCCTTGGTAGTCTTTGCGCGTGATGAAGTTGATAACGCCGCCAATGGCGTCCGTGCCGTAGATGGCGGACGCGCCGTCTTTCAGCACTTCCACGCGTTGGATAGCTCCGGCAGGAATGTTGTTCAGGTCCACGCCGGCGTTGTCGCCCGGTGTGGCGAAGTTTGCCAGACGCCGGCCATTGAGCAGCACGAGGGTGGACGAAACACCCAGGCCGCGCAGATTGGCACCGTTGAAGCCGCGCTGTCCCGAGGTTCCGTCGGTGATGCTGGCGCCGTCGGTCAAAGGTGCGGTGTTGGCGCTGATGCCCTTCAAGATTTCAGCGGCGGTGGAAGCGCCGCTCTTGTCGATGTCTTCACGCTTGATGACCTGCACCGGCAAGGCGGTCTCTGAGTCCACCCGTTTGATGGAACTGCCCGTGATCTCGACGCGGTCTAATTTAGGAGCAGCAGCCGTCTGGGCAAATGCGGCCTGACTGGCACACATGGCCAGCAGGATGGCAGTGGCGTGGGCACAAGGGCGCAACACAAAAGAGCTGCGGGCACGACCGGGGGTAGAAGAATGGTTCATGGAGGCCTTGGGGTTTTTAGGGATAGGTGAGCGGGGGGGGGTGAGTGCAGGCGCGCTTTATTCGCCGCGAATATTGACGTCGAAATACTTGTCGTTAAGGGTCTTGTAGACACCATTTGTTGTGATCGCTTTGAGAGCCAGGTTGACCTTGCTGCGCAACGACTCTTCGCCCTTGCGCATGGCAATGCCGGTGCCACCGCCCTTGTTCCCACTGGGGTTAATGGGCGGGCCTACTTTGCTGAAGCTTTTGCCTTCAGGTGACTTTAAAAATGCAGTGGTGGCCGCCAGCGACGAGCCAAAACCGAGGTCACCACGCCCTGCTGACAACTCCATGGTTACGTCGGCTTCCTTCGCCACCTGCAAGACCTGGCTGTCTTTGTATTGCTCGGCGATGTACTTGGCACGCGGGGTGTTGCGCGTCACGATGATGGTCTTGCCTTTGAGGCTGGCGGGAGTGACGTCCTTGAATACGCCCGTCTTGGCAATGAAGGTGGACGGAATGTCGTAGTACGAATCGCTGAAGTCG
This sequence comes from Burkholderiales bacterium, assembly GCA_038317285.1. GTDB lineage: Bacteria > Pseudomonadota > Gammaproteobacteria > Burkholderiales > Burkholderiaceae_C > Allorhodoferax. The sequence continues at coordinate 7,570 of JBBQBG010000039.1, forward strand.
GCAACCTTGAGGCGCTCCTCAGAAATCGTCATCGACGCGACGATCATGTCGAACTTGCGGGCGTTGAGGGCCGGCATCATGCCGTCCCACTCTTGCGACACCAAAGTGCAGTCGGCTTTCATCTGCGCGCAGATCGCGTTGGCGATGTCTATGTCAAAGCCGGAGAACTTGCCGTCGGTCCCCATTTGTGAAAAGGGAGGGTAGTTGGCTTCTACGCCGATACGGATTTTGGCCCAACCAGGCGCCTGGGCATGGGCGCCTGCAGCCAAGCCCAACAGGGCGATGGTTGCGAGCACGTGGGATAGTTTGCGAGACATGGACACTCCTGAAAGGCGAAATGAGATGAAGAGAAACCGTTCCGAACTAGGAAACCATAATGTACAGTTATTTTCATAAATAGTTTACATGAAAATATAAGTACAAACCCTTGTGGCCATCGCCACTGTCTCGGTGAGAATCGTTACCTGCACGCAATTTCTTCGTTTTTTGTCGACACGCCTGCTTTCATTGCGCCATTCGTTGAAAATTCAGCGACGGGGCACGTCCCGTTGCCAGTTGAGTCTTTTTGCCATGCAACACCGCTTTTTCTTATCCACCCATACCGGTGCCGCCGGTCTACCCACCGTGCTCATTGCATTGGTGTGTTGCATAGCCGGTGCGGCTGCGGCGGACACACCACCTCCCATCGCCAACGTTGTCATCGGTGGTGCTGAGCGGCGCTGTTCCAGCTTTAGTGTCAGCACCCAGGCTCGCGATTGTTTGGCCGACTGGGACACCATCTTGGCGCAGGACCCGGCATTTGCGGGCTTGAGCCGAGACAACATCAGCTTCGATGCCGAAGTTGGCGCGCCGGTTTTCAGTTACAGCGTGACGGCGTTGGGCATCAAGGCCATTCGCAATATTCCGATACCGCTGTTCGACCCAATCAAAAAACAGCTGGTGATCACGCACCTGGAGCACCGCCTCAAGGAACCGGCAGTCCCCACGCGGCTCGCTTGGCCAGCGTTGGAACAATTTTTGCCCGAGGCTGTGTTGCGCGGCGGAGGTAGGTTGTCGCTCGCAGAAAGCGCAGTGTTGCGTTCCGCGTTGCTGGACCGTGGCGCGCCAATCGCCCGCAAACTGCAAGCGCGCACCACCCTGTTTTCGTCCAATGTTGACAGTGTGGCGATTACACAAATCTTTGTGGCGGCAGCCCGCGCCGCGAATGCCGGCAAAAAGCCATTGATTGGAGTAGTGACAGCATCGGCCGACTCCCATCCCTTTGCGGACCGTGACATCAATGTGTTCACCTTGGCATCTGCCGGCGCCGACGTGGTCTACCTGCCGCTGGACGGCGGATACCGCCAGGCCCTGGATGCGCAGGATTGTGGCAATGTGCGCTACTACTACGACAGCTACGCCAACACCAATCCGTCGCAGCCTGTTTACCACGCCGACGTGTTGTTCCCTGACCTGTCCGAGCAGCAGCAAAGCTTTTGCGCGAACAATGCCAAGTTGCTGAATGAGACCCTGGAGCGCTTGAATGGCATCTACTTTTCAGGGGGCGACCAGGCGCGGCATCTGGAAAGCCTGGTCGGTAGAGACAGCAGCGGCCAATACGCAGTTCCCAGCGCGCAACTCAGCATCATTCAACGCCGACATGCGCAAGGCCAACTGGTGGTCGCCGGAACCAGCGCGGGCGACCATTTCCAGGGCGGCGGCCTATGGCGGGGAAGGCCGGTGCCGATGGTTGGTGGGGGCGACTCCTACGAGGTGTTGAAAGCGGGCTTCACCGTCGGCAATGGCCCGGCTGCAGCAGCACCAGAGCTTGGCAAACCGGGCGACAGCATTGCCTATGCGCCGGTCTTGTACCCGCGCGGTGGACTGGGTGTGTTTCGATTCGGGGTGCTGGACTCGCACTTCTCCAAGCGCACCCGCGAAGCGCGCTTGGTGCGTGCGGTGCATGACGGCGGCATGGACTATGGTTTTGGCGTAGACGAGAACACAGCACTACTGGTGAGCCAAGCGGACCCCACGGGTACCACACACTTTTCTGTGGTTGGCGCGGGCGGCGTTTACGTGGTGGACCTGCGCCGTGCCAAGGCCGCTACCGATGCAAACAGGCACTTCTCTATCGAAGGCGCACGAGCGCACTATCTATTGCCCGGCGACCGGGCATCCATCACCTCGCAGGGTGACTTGCACGTGGCATTGGATAGCGGCGTCCCCGTTTTACCGGTATCGCCCAGCGTGAAAAAAGTCACCCAGGACCAGTTACTGGACTACGGCTCCTATCACTTTCTTCACCTTGCAAACGCCATGGGACTGCAGGGTGCGCAACGCGGGTTCGGTACGACCCAAAACAGCGCAGACGCACGCAGCATACAAAATGCACCGTTGTACAGCGCAACCCTCAAGCGCGATAGCCTCACGGTTTTTCGTGGCAAGGCTGGGGCCAAGCCGGGCCTGCTTGACCGGGTATCCTACACGGGGCTTATTCTTGCAATGGCCCCGTGCGCTGACGAATGCCAAGATCCTGCGTCCTTGTCCTATGCCGCCAATGCACCCATGAATCCCGAGATCACTCAATAACTGCCGCTACATGAAAAAAACTGAAGACGCAAGTCCAAAGACATTTGCCAGCCCGTCGGTGGATGCCGCCTTTGCCCAATCGCCCCTGGGTTTCAAACTGCGCGAGGTCCTTGCGGACGGGCGCGGTTCCAATGTAGCCATTGCCGACTTTTTGCTGCGCAATCCGGTGCGCGCCACCGCCTGGGGTATTGAGGAGCTTGCACAGAACACCCAGACGTCAACGGCCACGCTGAGCCGCTTCGCACGCACCCTGGGGTTCGATGGGTATGCAGCGCTGCGCAGCGGTATGGCCGACGCTTTGCAACACGCACTACAACCGGTGTTTCAACCGGTGGACAAGCTCAGAAACGCATTGCAGCGCAAGGACCAATCGGGCAGCAACAACAACCCCATCATTGCCGAAAGCCTGGAGGCCAGCGTCAGCAATTTTCAATCGGCAGCGTCTGGCCTCAACCCGTCCATGCTGGTCGCCACGGCCCACAAGATTTTGGCGGCAGAGACCGTTTACACGCTGGGTTTCGGCATCAGCGCCCACTTGTCCGCGATGTTGGCGTTGGACCTTCAACCCTTTTGTCGCCAGGCTATCAACGTGGTGGAGTTTGGCGGCACCGAGGTTGCAGCAGGAAGGCTGATGAACATCGGCCCCAAAGACCTACTGATCTCGATCTCGTTCCCACGTTACGCCAGTGATGCGGTGATGCTGACACGGTATGCGCGCGACCGCTGCGCCCATGTCATCGCATTGACCGACTCGATGGCCTCGCCGCTGGCCAATTGGTCACACGACGTTTTGCTGGCCCCTGCCACCCACCCCGTGCTGTCTAGCAGCTACACGGCGGCATTGTTGGTCATCGAGGCCATGGTCACTAGCTTGATGGTCAGCGGCGACAACCAGGTGACGCAGGCCGAAAAGTTGACGGACGCTATCTCGGCCTACCTCTACACCGATAAACCTGGCAACGAAAACAACGCGGATCGACCCACCAAACGCATTGTCCGCGGCTGAACCGGCCTTCCCTGAGGTCACGCGGACGCAGCTTGCATGGGCTAAGCACGCCGGTGCCAAGCCCGACCACTAGTGTCAATCCCGCAGAGGGTTTGTCCTTATATTTTCATATGTACTAATTATGAAAATAACAATACATTGCTACGGTGCAGATCTATCGCACCGCTCTTTCACTTGACGTGCAGCGGCAGTGCCGGCTGGTTTCCACAGGGTGGTGTCACCCAGGTTCAGCAACGTCAGTTGAAGGATGAAAAAATGAAAGTGAATTGGAAACATATGCTCGCGGCGTCCTTGGCCAGTTGCCTATGGGGCAGCAGCGTCATGGCGGCAACGTGCCTCACAACCGAAGTAGAGCCCAACAATACCGATGCGACAGCAAACGTGGGGCTATGCAGTGGAGTCAACGTCAGTGGCTCACTGTCGAGCACCTCAGACCTAGACTGGTACAAGGTGTTGGTGACAACGCCTGGGAAGATCGACGTGAGCCTGTCACACGCCAGTGGCGTGGATTTTGATTGGTACTTCTACGGTTTGACCGGAGCACCGCTGACCTACAAGTCGACCTCCAACAACCCGGAAACCGGCTCGTACAACGTGACGACGGCTGGGACCTATTTCATCCGTGTCAAAAGCTACCAGGGTAGCGGCAGCTACACGTTGAACGTCAAATTGCCAGGCTCTACAACTCCACCGATAGACCCGCCCATCACCAGCGTGGTGACCGGCAAAGTGTGGCTCAACGGCGGCAAGATCCTGCAAGAGAACGCAGCCATCTTTGTGGGTGGCCTGCGCCAAGCCACTGGCAAGAATACCAATACACCCAACATCAACAGCGTGACCAATTGCGATACCAACTGGAGCACCACGCAGTGCCCGCGCGTAGCCATCATCACGGCGGCAGCAGTCAATCAGGCTGACGGGGTGGACAAGTTCACCAACGACACGGCGACCGGCGCCTGGTCGTACTACAACCTGTTCCAACGCCACGGCTTTGCCCCAAAACACATCCTGAGCCACCACGACACCTATGCCAGCAATTCTGGCGCCACCAGCAGCACGGGGCAGGCCAACATCGCCATCATCAACCAGGCCGATCTGGTCTATGTGATCGGCGGCGACCAGTCACGCCTAGCGCGCACCTTTTTGACCGACGATGGCTCTGACAGCCCCCTGATGGCCGCCATCCGAGCGCGTTACGTGGCAGGCAACTTCATCTACGCCGGGGATTCCGCCGGTACCGCGATTGCGCCCAGCACCTCGTACGGCGAAGGCATAAGCATTGGCTATCTAAACCAGAATACCCTGCGTGCCATCACCCCGGCCAACTGCCCATATGTAGCGCCAGCATCTGACGGCACGCCCGCGCCAAGTTGCCTGACCAACAACAGCAACGCTGACTTTGGTACGAAGATCAAAGGGTTTGGATTTGTGCCCAACGCCAATGTAGACACCCACTTTGATAACCGCGCCAGTCGTTCGGGTAGATTGGGTCGCCTGCTGGCGGCACTGAAGAATATTGGCCCCAATGTGGCCTATGGTGTCGACCAGGACACGGCGCTCTACTTGAATGGCGATGTAGCCACGGTCTATGGCACGGGAGGTGTTTTTGTGGCCGAGGCAACCGCCACCAACTTCGGCAGTGGCTCACGCTTTGGTGCCAACAGCGTGCGCCTGTCGTACCTGACTGCGGGTGACAGCTTCAGGTTCAGCGACCGCACCATCACGACCAGCAAGACCAAACTGATTGGGTCCAGCACTGGTGCCTACCAGTTCAGCAGCGCGCTGAACTCCAGCGATATCTTTGCAGTGGATGCCGGCGGCTTAGGCAGCACCAGTGCCACGCTCAAGCACATGATTGATCAGACGCCCACATCCAGCACCGGCACCGCGCCGTCGGACAGTAACAACCCATCAAGCTTTGTGCTGAGCTTTCGACGCGACGCTTTGACGCAGGGCTTTAAAAATGCAACCGGCAGCTATACAGGCCCCTATACTGTCGTCAAGGCGTTGGTGGATGTGAACTGAGGACGTAGGCTGCATCGCGAACCGCTAGGCACCGATAGCGGTTTGCGCGACGCGAGCAGACGTGCTACTTGATTTTGAACCTCGCCAAAAGCACGGCATTCATGCGTTCAATCCACCGTCGACGACGATCGTCTGCCCGGAAATGAAACTCGCTGCGTCGCTTAGCAAGAAGGCGACGACGTTGGCGACGTCTTCCACGGTGCCGGGTCGCCCAAGCGGAGTTCTGCGAACAATCTGCGCCAGATGCTTGGGGCTCATTCCTTTAACGAGATCGGTTTCCATGTAGCCAGGGGCGACCGCGTTAACCGTGATACCACGGCCTCCGAGTTCCCGTGCCAAAGCTCTTGTCATCGCATTCAGTCCGCCCTTTGTTGCTGAATAAGCGGCCGTTCCCTTGTAGCCCGAAACACTGACGATGGAGCTGATATTGATGATTCGGCCGCGTTGCCGGATCATCATGCCGCGCGCGACTTCACGCGTCAACAACAAGGGACCCGCAAGATTGGTACTCAACAACCTCAGGATATCGTCCGGATTCTGGCGCGCAAGCAAAGCCTCCGCCACCGTCCCTGCATTGTTGACGAGACCTGTAAAGCCGCCAAGTTTCTCCTCAAACGATTTAACTAGATTTCGAAATCGCGCAAACTCCGCTATGTCGGCCTCGACAAAACTGAATCGGTTTGGATGCTCCGCCTGGAGTTCTTCCATTTCAGGGTTGGACTTTCTGGCGAATGTGGCGACAGAGTCACCGCGAGCCAACAAGCAGCGCACAACGGCCAGACCTAATCCCTTGCTCCCGCCCGAAACGAGTGCGATTTCCTTGTTCATCCTATTTCCTTGTTCATCTCAAGTGCCTTCAATCATTAGCGCCGGACCTTTTTGCCGCGATCGCTCGCGTGGCGGTCAACGCCCACAATCTCGAAACGCATGGGTATTTTGTATTTTTGGAGTTGCGCCTTGCAATGCGTTTTAATCTTCTCCAGCACGGCCTTTTCATCAAACTCCGCGAGTAGTGAAAGCCGGGCGCCGACCACCTGCCCGAGCACTGGATGGGGTATAGCGAAGACCGTAGCTTCGACGACTTCGGGATTCGCCAACAGCACCGCTTCAACCTCGACCGGGAACACCTTTTGCCCGCCAACATTGATCACATCGCTCTGGCGGCCAATCAGCTTGATCAGGTCGCCTTCCTCCTCGACCATGTCGCCGGTATTCATCCATCCATCCGCATCGATGGAGCTCGGGGCGTTCAAATATCCCAGCATGCTCGACTTCGACTTGATATGGAGGATACCGGCGACCACGCGCGTTTCGAAATCCTGGCCGCCGACACGCAACCACAGGGAGTCGCTCTTTGGCGATGCGGAGCGCAAGACACCGAGTTCGGATAGCCCATAGGTTTGCTTGAAATCAGCTGTAGGGAACACACCCGGAAGCCGGCGCAGCGTCGATTCGGCCATGGGTTCGGCACCGTAAGTCACCAGCGTTATTGAAGACAGGTCGTGACTACGCCAAGCCCCTGATGCGATAAGAACCGACAAGAATGTCGGGGTTGTCGGGAGCAGATCGGCGCGCGAGCTCTCGATGGCTGCACACACATCTACTGGAGTGCGGCTGTCAACGCACACACCCGTACCACCATAGGCCAAGCAGGCAAGCAGAGTGTTAAAACCACCAAAGTGATCTATCAGCAGGAACAACACCATTCGCCAACCCCGGCGTGGGGCCACGAATTTCGACGCGACCCTCTCTACGTCGTGCAGTATGGCTTTTGGTTTTCCAGAAGAGCCAGACGTGAAGACAATCAGACCGGGATTGCCGCTCTCACGTAGACGCAGAACCAGCGGATGGTCGGCCGTGCGCTCGCTCATGCGCTTGAGCTCCAGCGTCGGCAAATCGAGCCAGAATTCCAACTGGGCCTCGCCAGCTAGCATGGGCAACTCGGCCTGGACTCCAACCGAAAACGGCACGGCAATGGCCTTCAATTCGAATAGGGCCAAAAATATACTGACTGTGGTCAGGCCATAGTCGCCGCAGAATCCAACAATGCATCCCGAGTTGACGCCCGAATTTTTTAGATGTGCCACCATCACGGCGGTCTGAGTCAGGAGACGATGCGCACTGATTTCCCGCCCTTGCTCCCACAAAACGGGTTCGTCAGCACGCGACTGCAATCTTTCGAAAATAACCCGCAGTGCGCCCACGGTTGTTTGATCTAACGCAGCAGGCATTGGGCTTCCCCGGAGATACACAAGTGGTCCTCACTTGTGACCGTCAATTTGAGGCGGGCGACCTGCAGCGCACGCAAAATTCGGACGACTTCAACCCGGTACTCGAGCTGACGCCCCGCGTAAACGGGTTTGCGAAACTTGAACGTGAGCGATTCGACAACAGCGCTTTCACCAGGGAGATACATACCGATCAGCCGCGAGAAGCGCGCAGTCACGCACAAGCCCTGGAGAATGGGTTCGTCATAGCCCCGAGCACGTGCGAATTCAGCATTCACATGAAACGGTGCTCTGTCGTTTGCGAGGGTATGAAAGGCTTCGCGCAATTCCTGCACAAAGGTGACCGACTGAGAAACACTGTCGCCGACAGTCAGGTCAGCGATGCCCAATAACCGGCTGGGAGTCGAATCGTCCACGATGATGTGGCACGGCTGTCGTGCATCCACTTTTCAGCCCTGAATCTGGCTTTCGACAAATTCCGTCAAACCGTCGAGAGTGCCAACTTTGTGCACACTTTCTTCATCAATCGTGACGCCGAAATCGTCTTCAACCGCCATCAACAGACTTGCAAAATCCAGACTGTCGAAATCTCCCCCGACAAGGGGAGTGCCGGGCTCTGAAAGATCCGGTTTTTCGAGTGGCCGTATATCGTGGATCAGCTTGACGATTCGGCTACGAACATTACTCATTATTGACCCTGTTGAATGGTTGACACTAAGCCGATTCACTTGACCAACACGTTTTGCTGGGTTGCCCATAACGACCGCGTAGACGGAAACGTTTTCGGCATGGCTCAGATCCAAGTAGCACGTATTCTAGCGACGCTCAACCTATGAACCAGTAGCCAACCCAAAATGGAGCCAATCTTTTTTCATAGTAAAAGTCCAGAAGAGCCCCGATTGGAGGAGGGAAAAACCGTTCACAAAGCGTTCAAATCACCATCACACTTGACGACTCATCAGGATGAAGTACCGGAGATCATCACGCAAAGCCATCACGCACTCACACCACCTTCTTGGCACGAAGCAGTCGCGTCAAGCCGAATTGGCCAGATCGGCTCTTCACACCGTTATGCTAGCCCTGATGATCGCCCGGCACGATACGTTGTTCATCGCTGTGTCAGGCATTGGCGACCGATCCCACCCGTCCAGCCGCTTCTTACCAGCCACCCTAAGCGCCCAACCGGTTGACTGTCGGTGCCGTCGGTCAAGATGGTCAGTTTACGTACTTCACCAATATTGGACCGGACGCGGCGCCATACGCCAAAGGAGACAAGGTGCTCAGCTTGGCCCCAGACTGCTATCCACAGGAGTTGGGCGACAACAACATGGCTCGTCGGTCGTTGAACTGAAGTGACCGCTGATTGACGCTGCGAAAGAACTGCCAGCTGGCGACCACCACTCGCTGTGTCAATATGGGTACTCAATCCAGCCCGCAGTTCTAGCCGCGTGAAAGTCGAGCTCGGGGCGTCGATTTATACGCAGCAACCGTTTAGTGCTTTCTCTGCTGCTACCGTTGATTTGGCCTTGGAACGGGCAAGTTATTTCTGCATTTCACGCCTGAACGACACTGACTCAATACGGGCATGCGTGTTGACCTTGCCGTGGGTCCCGAATTCCCACTCGCTACTGAGAACTCGCAACGAAGCCGGCTCAAACCAGGTTCGCAACTCGTTGATAGAGCGATAGTTCTTGCCACGCGCCTCACCACTGCAAAGCACCTGGAATGCCTTGAATGTTCCTTCTGGGACGGTAACGGTTTCATAGCCGGCGACACGACATTCGTAAAAGCTGTTCTCGACGCCACCGTCCGGTCGGGTGTTCTGGTAGGCCGTTCGCCAGCGCTTGCCGACGGCCATGTCTGCCGGTGTGCGCAGCGTGGGTGGCGAACGCGTGCCGTATTGGTCTTTCACCAGAAAACCCGCTTGCGTCCAGATGGTGATGAAATTGCCATTGCTGAATTCGGCGCGCTGGTCGTCGGCGTAGGTCACCGTTGACTTGAAACGCGAACGCTTGCCAGTCAGGAGATTGATGTGGTCCATGACAGTTTCATCACCCAGGAAAAACCGCTTGGTGTCGGGCGCCAGGGGGATAATGCCATCCTGATTGGGTACGGCAACAGTGCGCGCCTGCTGCAGTTGCGCCAGCTTAAACTGTGCCTGCTCACTGATAAAACCGTTCGGGTACTTGCGCAGATACGTATACACGTCATCGACCTTTTTGCTGTCCTTGATGGCCTCCCAATCCTGTTTCTCTGCCAAGAACTCCTCTTCGGCAGACTTGCCACCCGAATCTGTCACTTTGCGAGTGGCGTTGGGGTTGAAGTAGAAGTCCCCTTCAAGGCTGGTGGACTCCCACGGGATCTGACGACCTTGGCTCTGCTGGCGCACATTCAAGCGCACACGCTTGAAAACATCTTCTATCCGCGCCGTGGGCTTTTTCATTTCCTCCAGCAAGAACTGCGTGTAAAGCCCGTTGCCAGATTTCAGGTCGCCATCGGCTGCCACGTTGCCCGGGGCAGTCGCGTAGGCCAGAAAGGTGCCCGCAGGAGCGTCTACCTGCGCGAGACCCTTCCCAGACGCAGTAGACGCAAACGGGTTGTCGCGGCATGCATCAAGCACCAGGATGTTCATGCGGTTTCCGGCCTTCTTGAAAGCGTCGAGCACCAGATTCACGTCAACGGACTGAAGTGGAACATCGGCCGCAGTTGACATCCTGGCGTCTACCGGCACCATGTAGTTACGCCAATCGAGCTGCAAGCCATGACCAGCGTAGTAAAGCAAGCCAACGCCCTGCTTTCCGGCCAAGGCTTCGCGCGCGCGCGCTAGCGCAGCTGTGATTTCGCTCTTGCGGCCATCGCGCAACTCCACTACCGTGAAGCCCAGAGTCTTGAGCGTGCTGGCCATGGCGCGGGCATCGTTGACCGGATTGACAAGGGCGGCGTCACCGCCATAGGCGGAATTGCCGATCACCAGCGCAACCCGCACATCCCCAGGCGCCTGCGCGATCGCCGGAAATGTCGCGAGGAAAAACATGGGGGCTAATACCTGCAAGATCTGGCGCACGCCGGTACGCATCCAAGGCACTATTGAATTAATAGCTAGAAACCCTTTAAATTCGTGGGCCATATGCCAATTCTCCTCGTTACGACACAGCCAAAGTCACGCCGTCGGCTGCGATTCAAAGCATATCGGAAATGACCGGCAATGTCACTGCGGGACGCGCAGAGAAGCCACTGTTGCGGTCACATATGGCAGGCATCGACACACGGGCCGTCCAGTGGGTGGACCGCAAAATAGGACACATATTGAAGGCAAGTGCCTTTTTGGCATTCCGATATTGGATGGCATACTGAGGCGTATGCCGCTGAAATCCCTATGCTCACAGATTGCGGCCGTGGTGTGCGCCGCCGAAAGCTTCTAGGTCGCCATGACGTCGGTACCACAAGAACTTGTGCTCGGCGGCGCGATCGGCGCCATGGCGTTGACCTCCATGCTGATGTTGACCGCGCGTCGGCGTGACTTCGTCGCCCTGTGGCTTTCGCTGTTTCTTGTCTGTCTGTCAGTGAGCCTACTATTTGGACGCACGAGCGCTTTTGGACAGTGGAGTACTTTCCTGGCCATGCCTTGGCTCGCCTGCTTTGTTGCGGCGCTACTGGTGCACGAGCGGCATACCGTGTGGCCATGGGTGAGCGGGTTAATGGGGCTCGCCTACGCCGCTCTGCTGCTCGATCTTTTCGGGGCGGGGGGGCTCGTTGCCGTCGGCTTGATCGCCTTTGTGCTGTCGCCAGGCCTCATCCTGAGAGGGAGGGCAACTCTCGCCCTTGATACCGCAGCAAGACAAGCGCAGGACCAGGCCAAGTTCACTGCAGATATGCTTGATTTAGCGCCAGTTGCACTGTCCATGCGGGATCCAGCCGGTCGCTACCAGTATGCCAACAAGACTTGGGAGAAGTACTTCGGAGTGCGACGCGACGGTGTCATTGGCACCAGCCCGCGCGATCGTGCGACCCGTGAGGTTGCCGACAACTTACTCGCCATGGACCGTGCGGCCATGGAGTTGGACCCGGGCGTCACGATGGCGCCGACCGACTTCCAACTGCAGGGCCGAAATTACCTGCAGACGCGTACACCAATGGCCGATTCGCGGGGCAAGCTCCTGGGTGTATTGATAGCGAGCACTGACACGACCGAGCGCACGACGCTTGAGCAGGCACTGGACAACGAACAAATCCGTTTTGAATTGCTGGTGCGGGCCAGCAAGGCGGGCATCCTGGACTGGGCCGGTGTCACGCGCACCGTCTATTACTCGCCGCGTTTCAAAGAGATATTGCAACACGCGGCTGACACAGACACTACCGCCTGGCCTGACTATTTCGAACTCGTGCACCCCGAGGACAAAGAACGCGTGCAGGACCGCTTTCGTGAACACGTGCTTGGAACCAAGCCCCGCACTGGCGCACTCGATGTACACGAACTGATCGAATATCGACTGCGTCGGGCCGATGGCAGTTTTGTCTGGATCGAAGCCTTCGGGTCCTCGATACGTGACAAACGGGGCTATGCCATCCGCTTCATTGCTTCCATTACCGATATCAGTCAGCGCATTGCGGCGGAAGAGGCGTTGCGCAGTTCGGAAGAGCACTACCGGCAGGTCGTGAACAATGTTGGTGAAGGCATGATCGTTATCCAGGATGGCAAGTTCACCTTTGCCAACCCCGCGCTACTCAAGTTGCTCGGCCACAGCGAGGAGGAAATACTCGGACGTGAGTTCCTTCCACTTGTCTACGAGGAAGACCGTGATCTGATTCAGAGCAACTACGCACGCCGTCTACAAGGTGAGCCAGTTACGTCCAAGACAGATTTTCGTGTGCTGCACAAATCCGGAAAACCCATATGGGTACAAATTTCCACGACGATGGTTGATTGGAATGGATTGCCCGCAACGCTTTCGTTTATGTCGGACATCACCGAACGCAAGCAAGCAGAGGACGACACGCGGCGCGCATTGGAGAAGCAGCAGGAGCTCAATGACGTTCGAAACCGCTTCGTCGCTATGACCAGTCACGAGTTTCGCACGCCCTTGGCGACCATCCTGTCATCCACGGAGCTGATCAAGTATTACGGTGATCGTTTGCCCGCGGATGAAAAGGCCGAGGTCATTCAGAGCATCGAAACGGGTGTCCATCGCATGACGCACATGCTTGATCGTGTACTTTTGTTGAGCAAGGCACAAGCCCGGATGTTGGAGTTCCACCCGCAGCCCATTGACCTCGCTGCGTTGTGCAGGGGCCTGGTTGATGAAGTGGCTGCCCGATACCCGGAGTCAACCTGCCAATTGAAGCTGTCGATTGCACCAGGTTTGGGTATCAATACGTTTGATCCCAAGCTACTGACCCACATCATGGGCAACCTATTGTCCAACGCCATCAAGTATTCACCCGCCGGTGGTAGCGTGCGCTTCGACGTGGAACGCGTGGGGCAGACGACCGTTTTCACCGTCGCAGACCAAGGCATTGGTATTCCAGGTGACGAATTGGCGCACCTCTTTGGATCGTTTCACAGGGCCAGTAACGTAGGGTCAATCGCCGGTACCGGCCTAGGGTTGGCGATCATCAAAGAGGCGGTCGACTTGCATGGTGGGGACATCACTGTGCAAAGCCAACCGGGAACGGGGACGGTCTTTACCGTAACGCTTTCGTCGGGACTTGATTCCCACTAAGAACTTATCCGTAAATAATGTTTACGTCCAATTTGATCTTGCGTAGTGCCATGATGGATGCAGCCAAGTGGTTCAGCGCGATGAAACTGCGGTCAAGCTTCTCGTACCGCACCAAGAGTTTACGGAATCGGTTGAAC
>JBBQBG010000040.1:0-20706 GCA_038317285.1 Burkholderiales bacterium
AGCACAACAAGGTATTCGATAGGCATGCCGAGCAAGGCAACGCTACAGGTCCAGCACAATGCCCTGTGTAGCATCTTGGCCAGCCGCCGGCACACTGCAGCAGATCAGCACCTCGTCGGCCTCCAGGTGCATGCCGGGCGGCGTGGTGTAACTCACCTGGCCCGCCAACAGCGTGGTCTTGCAGGTTCCGCAGGAGCCGCTCCGGCAACTGAATTCGGGGTTTAGCCCCCGGGCCTCGGCCATTTCCAGAAGGCTACCGCCGCCGGGCTGCCAGCGTGCTTCCTTCAGAGACCGTGCAAACAAGACCGGTACGGCCGTAGTGGCAGGCGGCGCAGGCGGCGGCCGGTCGCGTGCTATGGAGGAGTCCTGCGTTCGGCGCAAGGTGGATGGGCCAAATTGCTCGGCGTGCAAGCGGTCATCGGCAATGCGCAGCGTCCGCAAGCCGTCGTACAGATCTTGGGTAAACGCCGACGGGCCGCACAGGTAGAAGTCATAGTCGTCCAAGGGCAATACGGACTTCAGGTACACCACATCGATACGCCCCTTATGGGCATAGTCGCGGCCCTGCACGGCCTGCGTCTCGGGCTGGCTCAACACATGCAACACCACAATGGCAGCACCACCGCGCCGCTGCAGTTCTTGTAGCTCCGTGTCAAAGGCCCGCTCGGCCTGGGCGCGTGCTGCATGGACAAAAAACGTCTTGCGCATGCGCCGCGTGCGCAAGCCTTCGTACACCACGCTGCGCAGCATGGCCAACATGGGCGTGATGCCCACGCCTGCCGACAACAACACCAAGGGCCGGCGCGCATGGGCATCGACCACAAAGTCACCCGCAGGTGCACGGGCTTCGATCGTGTCGCCCACACCCAATTGCCCGTGCAGGAAATGCGAAAACGCGCCGTCCCGCTTGACGCTGATGCGGTAGTGCCCGTCGGACGGCGCGGCAGACAAGGTGTAGGTACGAATGCTGGACTTGGCACCGGGCTCCAGCGCTAGTCGCACCGGCAGGTGCTGCCCCGCCTTGAACAAGGCCAGACCCGCACCATCGGTCGGCTCCAGATAGAAAGACTTGATCGTTGCACTCTCGGGCTCCACACGGGCAATGCGAAAACGCCGCCAGGTGCTGCGCAGTGCATCGGCTTGCTGGCGCGCGGCCGCCTCTTCCCACGATCCGGTCATCAGCGCATTGGGCGAAAAGGCGTCCAGCGTCCAACGCAGCTTCAGAGCAGCGCGCCGGCGTACCACCTTTTCCACATGCAAGCGCCAGAGCCGCTCGGCCCCTTGGAAGGCCCTGACCTCGGCGCCCTCCAACACCAGCTCGGTGCGCCCCGTTAACTGCACCATGTCGCCCGTTGCAAAGTCTACGAAGACCATCCCGGCCCTGGGGTTGCGCAGCAGATTGCCCAGCGTGTTGAAGTGCAGATTGCCGGCAAAATCCGGAATGCTAAGCACCTGCCCATCCACCCGCACAAAGCCGGGCTTGCCGCCGCGGTGTGACGCATCCACCTGGCGCCGTGGTTTGTCGCCGCCGACACCCCGGTCCAGGTCCAGGTAGCTGGCCACAAAAAAAGTGTCGGCAGCGCGCACCATGGCTGCAGCGTCCGCATCCAATGCGGTCATGGCTTCGACCTGCCCGGCATAGACGCTACTGGGCTCTGCGGCAAACGAAAAGTTCCGTATCTGGATGTACTGCGGGCAATTGCCAAAAGAATGCTCAACCTGCAGCGTCAAGCTGTTGCCCGTGTGGGCCACGACGCAGCCATTCACCCGGTTGCGCCGACGCGTGGACAACTCGATGCCAAGCATGCCCATACCGTCACCCACCGCCAGCGCCGCACCCACCGGGTCACCGGTGGTGGGGAGCTGGTTGATCTGCAGGGTCTGCGGATGGGGGGAATGCGCCAACCCATGCTTGGCTTCCACCAAGGTCACCCACGGGTCACCCGCCGCATCCACAGCGGCGATCACCAAGAACGGCTGCTGTTCGAAAAACGACCGGTGTTGGTCGGGCATGAAGTTGCGGATGACCTTGCTGCCAACCGCCGCCATGCGTTCCGCCACACCCACACTGCGCTGCAGTTCGGTTTCTCCGCTGTGCCAAGGTGAGCCGGGCGTGTGGTCCATAGGTCCGCCGAATTACGCCGCCAAGCCAGCTGCAGTCTTCTGCATGCCGATAAACCCTGGCAGGGACTCAATACGCTGCAGCCATGCGCGCACGGCCGGGTAGTCGCTCAGCGAGACATTACCTTCTGGCGCGTGGGCGATGTAGGTGTAGACCGCGACGTCTGCAATCGTGGCGCCACTGCCCACCATGAACGGGTGGCGCGCCAACTCGCCTTCCATGACCCGCAGCACCATGTGCGCCAGCGCAATCACTTCTTCTACATTCTTCTTGGCACCGAACACGGTAACCAGACGCGCAGCGGCCGGACCAAAGGCGATTTGGCCAGCGGCCACGGACAACCAGCGTTGGATGTGCGCTTGGCTCACCGCGTCGCTGGGGTACCAGGTGTCGCCACCATAGGTGCGCGCCAAGTAGACCAGGATGGCATTGGAGTCGCTCAGGATGATGCCGTTGTCATCCAACACCGGCACCTGGCCAAAGGGGTTCAAGGCTAAAAACTCGGGGCGCTTGTGCGCGGCTTGCTTCAGGTCCACATCCACCAACTCGGTCGGCAGTTGCAGCAAAGACAGCATCAGTTGCACACGGTGTGCGTGGCCCGACAAAGGGTAGCGGTAGAGTTTGATGGGTGAAGCGGGTTTGGCAAGCATGGGTTTCTCCTGAAGGAACGGGTTGGTAAATACAACACCGCAATGATCCGCACTTTGACCGTGGAAGAGAATCCACGTGCCACACAAATCACTATTCCATTGACTGGAACAGTCGATCAAAAAAAGGCTCAGTTCAACCGAGCGTCCCCAAGCAAACGTTCCTTGGCCAAATCGAGAAAGGCGCGCACGCGCTGCGGCGCCTGCCGTCCTTCGCGGTGCAATATGTGCACGGGCAGTGGGTCCGGCTCAAAGTCCGGCAACACCGTTTTGAGACGCCCAGCCGTCAGATGTTCGGCTACCTGATACGACAGCAAACGCGTCAACCCGAACCCACTGGCAGCGGCAACCATTGCCGAGTGGTTGGTGGTGGTCGTCATGCGGGCTTGCAGGCGCACGCTGACGGGCTCTCCCCGGTCCATCAGCTTCCATTCGGGGTTGGGTGACACGCTGTTGGACGAAATAATGGTGTGCCGGCGCAGGTCGTCAGGGGTGAGCGGAATGCCGTGCTCAGCCAGATAGGCGGGTGCCGCGCAGATCACGCGGCGCACCTGACCCACGCGTATGGCCTGCATGCTGGAGTCCGGCAGCTCTCCGATACGGATCGCCACGTCGATGCCCTCGTCCATCAGGCTGACCACCCGGTCCAAGAATACACAGGTGGCGTTGACTTGGGGGTAGCGCTTGAGGTATTCGATCACGATAGGGGTGACATACAAACCGCCAAACAAGACCGGCGCGGTGATGGTCAAGCGGCCGCGGGGCGATGCGTGCATCCCACTGACCGACTCGTCAGCCTCGGCCATCTCAGCCAAGATGCGTCGGCAGTCTTGCGCATAGCGCTCGCCCGCGTCAGTAACGCGCACGGTGCGCGTGGTGCGCGTCAGTAGGCGCAGGCCTAGGTGCGTCTCCAGCTCGTTGATGGCCCGCGTGACTGCCGGTGGCGACATGTTGAGCTTGCGCGCGGCGCCAGCAAAGCCATTGGTGTCGACAACGGCCACAAAGGTGTTGATGAGGTGGAAGCGGTCCATATTCTTCTCGGGGATGGAATGGTCAACTACAGGCTAAGATCATTCTAAGCCTGGCTATAAGATTCAAATTTGATAGCACTATGTGACCTTTCCACGAGGGCTAGCAGGCAATTTACCTTCAAGAAACCGCCTTGCAGCAAGGGCTGATAATTTGCAGGAAGGACGGGAGCGCACACAACGCCAGCGCGCCCCTGACGCTCGGCCACACCAAGGAATAACCACCGTGACAACTCCTCGCGAACTATTGACCGCCATCTCGATTAACAGCCTGCAAAGCCAAACCAAGGTCCACGCACTCAACCCCGATGCCGTGCGCAACAGTAAATCATTGCTTGTACATCAACGGCACGCGAAAGACATGGTGGACTTGCAGCACATCGGCAGCAAGGCAACACTTTGAACGAGATTTATGGTGGCGCGGCATGATACACAGCAAGCCAGAGGTCACACGTGAAGACCAACGATGGCTGCGGACCCAAGGTAGTCGGGCTTACTGGGGGCATCGGTGCCGGAAAGTCTTGCGCGCGAAGAGCCTTCGCGCTGCTGGGCGTGCCGTGCAGTGACACCGACACTGTGGCACGCAGCATCCATCAAGATCCCACCCACCCAGCAGCCCGGGCGATCGCACTAACTTTTCCCAACTGGACGACCCCTGAAGGTACGTTGCATCGTGGCAGTTTGCGAGAATTTTTTGCGCATGACCCCATTGCTAACCGAGCACTCACTGGCATACTGAAACCCCATGTATTGCAGGCCCTCCAACAGTGGACCGCACTGCAGCGCGTACCGTACGTTGTGTGGGAGTCCGCGCTGCTGCTGCAAGAAGACATTGCGGTCGATCGGCTATTGATAGTAGATGCGGCGGTCCCGCTGAGGATTGCACGCATCCGCAGCCGCAACCTGGATTGGTCTGAACACCACGTTACCAGCATTCTTGCCATGCAGGCGCAACACGCGCACCATGGGTTGGTCGATGCCGATGTGCTGATAAATGAAGGTTCGGTCGAACAGCTACAGGAGCAGGTCACGTCCATGCACGACCGCTACCTGACACTCTGGAGTTGATGTGAAAAAAATTGCATTTTCAGGAACGCTCGACCCCATCACCAATGGCCACCTCTGGGTCATAGGCGAGGCCCGCGCGCTGGCGGATGAAGTGGTGGTACTCATCTCCGAGAACCCGTTCAAGAAGCCACTGTTCCCCGCCGCAATGCGCAAAGCCATTGTCGAACAGACCCTTGCGCAGCGCGGCTGGCACGATGTCAGCGTCTTGATGGTAAAGGGTGACTACACGGCCCGCGCGGCAAAGCGCCACGGTATTGACTACATGATCCGGGGTATCCGCAACACGACGGACTTTGACTACGAAAACCTGCTGCAACAGGCGAATGTCGATGTCGTAGAAGGCGCAAAAACCCTGTTTGTGATGCCCCCGCGCGACCTGGGTTCAGTGAGTTCCACATTCGTGCGGGGATTGCAAGGGCCGGTCGGCTGGCACTGGAGCATGCAGAAGTTTGTGCCAGCACCGGCCTACCAAGCCTGGATTGTGGGCTGGCTGCACAAGGAATGGGAGCAACTGTGGAACTACAGCGCACTCACAGACGCTGCCACTGCGAACGCCGAACATTGGTTTGCGCAACTAACTGGCGGCCAAAGCTATGGCGCACCGGGTCGGTGTTACCACAACCTCGACCACTTGGTGCATGGATTGACCGAGATCACGGTATGGGGCCCCAATGCCGATGCGGACCCAGCATCCATCACCCACTTGAAGGCGGCGTTTTGGTTCCACGATGCAGTTTATGAGGCGCCCAAAAAGGCAATATCCAATGAAGAGGCCAGCGCACAGTGGTGGCTAAGCTCTGGCTTGCCGGCGCCCCAGCCAAGCGAGGTCGCAGACTTGATCCGCCTGACCGACCATGCGCAGCAGCACACGCTGGACCATCCGCTAAGAGATGTAATGCTGGGCGTCGACCTGGCTATTTTGGGCCAGTCACCGACCATCTACAAAACCTACACCGAAGCGGTTCGCGCTGAGTACGCATGGGTCGAAGCGACGGCTTACCGCGCGGGGCGAAAGGCGGTACTGCAACACTTCGTCGCGGCGGCACGGTCTGGCACCCTCTACGCCGACCCTTACTTCAAAGACCTTTACGAAACAACCGCCGCAATCAATTTGGAGCGTGAAATCGCACTACTTTGAAGTTTTGTACACACGCACTTGAGTCCGAGACGCCTTGACAGAGACACGAAGGTGTCTCGTATCAAACCTGCTACGGACCGCCTAAGGTGTTAGCGCAGTGCTATCTTCTGCGTTGCGCCGCTGGCGCTTCTTCTTCAAGCGGATGATGCAGTCTTCCAGCGTCTGGCCGATGATGGTCTGGTCTCGGATCAGCGCGATTTTGGGCCAGGTGGCACGTTCGCCAGATAGCACCCACTCCTGAAAATCTTCTTGCGACAGATTGCTCAAAATACGGCGGTAGTCCTTGAATCGCATGGGTGGATGAATGGTGACGTCGCCATAGTATTGCTGGTCTACGATCGCCACCGCACCCTCCAGCAGATTTTTGACGATGCCGGTCTCAAAGCCATAGGACACCAGTTGCATGATTTGCTTGCTACGGAACTTGACCTCGCCCTTCACCAGATCCGTCAAAAACGACTGCCAACCTTCCTTGCGCGTCTGGTCGGCAATAAAGGGCAGCACATGCGGATTGGTCTGGCTGACGATGTGGTGGTTGACGTTGTACAACTCACCGAGGCGCTTGGCCGGCAAGTCACTCTGAATGGCGCCATCGACCCATCGAATGGACGCCATGTACGGCTTCTCGTGGCCCAGGCGGTCCTTGGTCATCAGCTTGACCGGAGGAAACAGACCCGGCACCGAGCACGAGGCCAGCACCGCACTCCATACCAAAAGGTGCGGCGTGGTCAGGTAGTTCAGCAGACGGGCATGCTGGTGCTTGGCAACCGGTGAGACTGTGATGTTGATGATGCGTTTGGTCTTTTTGAAAGCCTCTTCAAAGGTGTATTCACCCAGGTTTTTGCGCAAGAAACGCTCCAACGCGTCGATGTCCATGATGGACTTCTGCTTCAGCATCTCGCGCAGGCCCAAGCGCTGCCACGATTTGAAATCCATACCATCGCCCTTGAACAGCGCATCGAGCTCGCTGTCTTTGCGCGTGCCGACGAAGGCCGCAACCACCGACCCTGCGCTAGAGCCCGAAATCACGCGTGGCAGCAGCTTGCGCTGGTGCAAGGCCTTGATGACACCAATGTGGAACATGCCCATGTTGGCACCGCCACTGAGCATCAACGCGGAACGGCCAAAGCTCTGTCCGGTGTGCCGGAAAAACATCAACTTCTCGGTGTAGGGCAAGCCGGGGATGTCGTGGTCGCACAGGTAGTTGAGCAGCGACGTGACCTCGGTGATGTAGTCGTCAATCAAAAATTTGGTGCCCACCCGGGTGTACTTGTACAGCTCGGGGTTGGCCAGGTTGCCCAGGTTGCGGTGCAGGCCCTCGCGCAGGCTGAAGATCACCTGGGCCCAATCACCCGCCTTGCGCCAGTTGCGCAGGTTGATCAGGCGTTGCTGGATCAATCGGTATTGGTAAAACGGCGAATGTGGGTCGCTCTTCCAAACATCCATACCGGCCTGAGCGTCCAGATCCACCGCATGGGTACGCCAAGTGGCGTAGTCGGTGGCATTTGCCAGGGCTCGTTGCTGGTCGGCCGTCAATCGTGCGCGCATCAATCACTTTCGGGTTGGTACCCAAGGATTTTGTCTCATACAGCGACGCATGCGCTGTCACGCACTGGTCACAAGCTAAATAAACTCCAACGGCATGTGGCCGGATGTCTTGCATTCGTACATCGATTGGTCGGCGTATTCAATGAGTCCGGACATATCAACTCCGTCTTGCGGAAATTGCGCAATGCCCACGCTTGCACCTACCGCCACAATCTCTCCAGAGGGCAGGACGATGTCTTCAGACAAAGTATCAATCAGCTTTTGGCCCAACTTGAACACATCGTTACAATTTCCGAACCGTTCGATCAGGAGCAGGAACTCGTCACCACCCAGGCGCACCACCGTATCCGAGGCCCGCACCGAAGCCATCAACCGATTGGCACTCGCGATCAGTACGGCATCACCTGCACTGTGGCCATAGGTGTCGTTAATCGATTTGAAACTGTTCAGGTCAATCATCATCAAGGCAAAGCTCGCCTTGCTGCGCATGCAACGCTCCACGACAAATTCGAAGCGGTCGTTGAGCAAATTACGGTTACCCAAACCGGTGAGGTTGTCGTAGTGGGCTTGCGTCAGCAGCAGCTTCACTTGCGATTTAAGTTTTGCGGTCTCGCGACGCATCGCGTTTTGCGCTCTGCCCCCCCGGTGCAGCTCGACAAACAAAAACTGCGTGGCAGCCAGCGACATGGTCAGGCTGGCAGCGAGAATGCCAATAAAGCCCGCGTCCGATAGCCAATCAAAGTTCCAGCCGACCGCACATGCGCCAAGCGCCAAAGTGACGACAGCGCTCCAATAGGCATTTTTTTGAAACTGTTTCACATGCATAAGATGGTTAAAAAAATATCTGGCTAAACACAGGAGGGGGGAGTAATCCAAGTATGAACAACCCCCGCGCCGCAAAGCTCGCAATTTGGTAACCAAATCTATCGAACGACGGACCCGCTTGGGGCTCTACCGGCTGCCGGAATCAGGCCCCTCGGTACTGGTAGCCATGCAGCCGTCGGCACCGCAAAGGCCGAGCGCGCCGCAAATGCTTTTTCACGTGCGCCACAGCCTTCGAAGTGGTCATTGACCAGCCCCATTGCCTGCATGAAGGCATACATGGTGGTAGGGCCAACAAAACTCCAGCCACGCTTGCGCAGGTCTTTGGACAACGCGATGGATTCAGGCGATGTCGTGACCCCGCTCAATGTCTGGTGTGTGATGTGGCTGGGTCGCGTGGTCGCCTGTGGCTCAAACGTCCAGAAGTAGGTGGCCAGCGAACCAAACTCGCTACGCAATTCTTGGGCCCGTTTGGCATTGTTGATCGTGGATGCAATTTTGCCCCTGTGGCGCACGATGCCGGTATCCAGCACCAGGCGTTTGATATCGTTGTCATCAAACAAGGCTACTTTATCCATATCGAAGTCAGCAAACGCCTTGCGAAAGGCCTCGCGCTTGTTCAGGATCGTCAGCCAGCTCAAGCCCGCTTGAAAACCTTCGAGGCAAATCTTTTCAAACAGGCGCTCGTCGTTGTGTACCGGCACACCCCACTCATGGTCGTGGTAGTGCTGATAGTGTGGAGTTGCTCGGCACCACACACATCGCGTGACTTGGCTGTCATCGGTAAAAAGTCCTGTTGGCGCAGTGGTGTCGTCGAGCATGGAGCACTTCCAAAAAAGTGGGACAGCCAACGGTACTTTAGCGGGCACTGTGGTACACCCAGCACAGACCATACCGTCGGTTCCCCAGAAAACAAATACTGGTATTAACCACAGTGTATTGCAATATTCCTGGAAACCCTTGGGTCTACTTGTTTCCCTGACTTTGCATTCGCCTGGCTGGTGCGCCAATAGCCACCACCACAGCAAAGAATTCAGCTATCCTGCAATCGTTGGTGCATTCTCAATTGCAAGACTTGCAGCAGGAGGAATCTATGGCTTTTATCTGCAGAGAGGCTGTGCGACGCCCAGTCGCCAAGTGCTATGTCACGTGACCTGTCTGAGCTAATTCCCGGCTCTAAAGACGAGACCGGCAAGGCCGCAAAATTGGTCACGCTGGGCTACCCGGCAGTGGCGCCCGTCTTGGGCGAAATACTCGAGTGGGTGGAAGATGCCAATTGGCCAGTTGCAAAGGTATTCCTTCCATTTTTAGGCCGTATCGGCGCGCCGTTGGTGCCCCATGCACGCTACGCGTTGCAGTCTCAAGATGAACAATGGAAACGGGTAGTGCTGGAACACATCGTCAGCCAATCGGGCCCACTGGCGCACGGCATTTCAGTTGATCTGCTACGGTTGATAGACACGCCAACCGCAGCGGAAAGAGATGAAGGTCTGCACACGATCGCGGACGAATTGTTCCGCAAGTACTGCAACAACGGTAACGCCGCTACTTAGGAGCCCCCTCGCAAGAGCTTGCCCGAACACACTGCCTACCAGACGCGGATGCTACATTGTTTATAGCAGAATCGGCATATTCCACGAGGGCTGAAGGCCACTTTGTCTGGCGGATTCAAGTACAAGAAATGATGGCAACCCTTTTTGGGTATATTTGACAACCTAGTACACCCCACACTTGCGACGCTGCCAATGACCCCGCGCAATCGCCGAGATAGCCGCTACGACATCCTCTTCGAACCGGTCCAGATCGGCCCCGTTATCACCAAGAACCGCTTCTACCAGGTACCCCACTGCAACGGCATGGGTCACGGCAAACCGCAGTCGCTGGCTGCCATGCGGGGCGTAAAAGCCGAGGGCGGATGGGGCGTGGTCTGCACCGAAGAAATTGAAATCAGCCCGTTCTCCGAAATTGCGCCGCATTTCGAAGGCCGCCTGTGGGACGACAGTGACATCCCCGCGCTGCGCCTGATGACGGATGCCTGCCACGCCCATGGCGCTCTGGCCGGTGCCGAGCTGTTCTTCAACGGCTACGCCACCCCGAACCGCTACAGCCGCGAGATCCCCATGGCGCCCTCGCACACGCCGGTCAGGGCCACCGACCCGATCCAGGCGTGCAGCATGGACAAGGCCGACATTGCCAATGTGCGCCGCTGGCACCGCGCCGCCGCGCTGCGCGCCCGCGATGCCGGATTTGACATCGTCTACGTGTACGCAGGGCACGACCTGGGCCTGCCCATGCACTTCCTGTCGCGTCACACGAATCGCCGCACCGACGAATACGGCGGTAGCCTGGAGAACCGCGTACGCTTTTTGCGTGAGTTGATAGAAGACACCAAAGACGCTGTGGGCGACCGCTGTGGCGTGGCCGTGCGCTTGGCGGTAGACCAGTTGCTGGGGCCGCTGGGTATTACGTCTGAGAACGAAGGCCGCGACGCCATCGCCATGCTGGCCGAGCTACCCGACCTGTGGGACGTGAACATTTCAGACTGGTCCAACGACAGCCAGACCGCGCGCTTCTCGCAAGAGGGCTACCAAGAGCATTACATTGCCCATGTGAAGGCCCTCACCACCAAGCCGGTGGTGGGGGTGGGCCGCTACACATCGCCCGATGCCATGGTTTCGGCCATCAAACGTGGCGTGATGGATTTGATCGGCGCGGCGCGCCCATCCATTGCCGACCCTTTTCTGCCACGCAAGATTGAAGAGGGCCGCTTCGACGACATCCGCGAATGCATAGGCTGCAACATCTGTGTGACCGGCGACAACCTCAGCGTGCCTATACGCTGCACGCAAAACCCGACCATGGGCGAAGAGTGGCGCAAAGGCTGGCACCCCGAGCGCATTGCTGCTGCGCAATCGAAAGACACTGTATTGGTCGTAGGCGCAGGCCCCACCGGGCTAGAGTTGACCAGGGCTTTGGGTCAACGCGGCTATGAGGTTGCGCTGGCCGATGCCGGTACCCGTGTAGGTGGCCGCCTGATCCACGACGCCGCCCTGCCCGGCCTGGCCACCTGGATGCGCGTGGCCGACCACCGCATGCTACAGATTCAGAAGATGGCGAATGTCAACCTGTACCTGGACAGCCGAATCTCTGCCGACGATGTTTTGGAGTTCGGCTTTAACCGGGTGTTCATCGCCACCGGCGCGCGCTGGCGCAAGGATGGTTTGGGTCGCCAGCACCGCGCGCCGATCAGCGGCGTAGCCCATGCCGATGTGTTGCCCCGCGTGTTCAGCCCGGACGACGTGTTTGCCGGTGCAACACTGCCCTCGCCCGTGGTGATCTATGACGACGACCACTACTACATGGGCGCAGCACTGGCACAGCGTTTATGCAAACAAGGTCTGGAGGTGCACCTGGTCACGCCTTCGGTCAAGGTTTCTGAGTTCACCGACATGACACTGGAGCAGCATCGCATCCACGCCGGGTTGCTAAAGTTGGGGGTTGGCATTCAAACCAATGCATCCATCGCGTGCGTTACTACAACAACCGGTGGCCTGTGTGTAGAACTGGCCAATATCTACAGTGACAGCCGCAGCAGGCTGCACTGCGCCAGCCTGCTGCTGGTTACCATGCGCGACCCGGTGGACGACGTGTTCAACGCACTGCAGACGCGACAAGGCGAATGGCACAGTGCGGGGATCACCACGGTGCAGTGCGTGGGTGACGCCTTTGCACCCGGCACCGTGGCCGCCGCCGTTTACGCGGGGCACAGGGCTGCCCGTGAGATGGATGCCGCGGTGGGGTTGCAGGATGCAGTGGGTTTTAGGCGAGAGATGGTGGGGTTCTAGGTTCAGTGCGCTTGGTATCTGCCCATTGCCTACGTACTGGTGAAGTTGGGCACGAATTACTGTCGCAAGCTGCTTGTGCGAACACCGACCACCAAAGACACTGCGACTCATGCGTGCAATCCGCACTGAATTTCAAAACCAAGACTGGAAAACCCTATGCACTTTCGTAACCAAAGCCTTCGGCCTCTTTTAGCTTTGGCCATCGCACAGCTGGAGTTCGGCCCGAACAGCCGGATTGCATGGCGCGGCTGGGTAACTTGAAAGCAGGTACCAGGATTTAACCCAAGGGTCGTCACAAACACGGCAATCAATCCAACAGAACCAGCCTGCCATCGTTTACCGCGGTCTCCAGAACTTCTACAGGCAGCAAGACAAAATTCTGACCATCCGCTCCCCATACGATGTCACTGGAGCGCTCGTCGAATGACTCGATCAAAACCGGACCAATCGGAATATTCTGCATCCGTCCACCGAGCGCGACATATGGCATGGGCCTGGTAACGCGCGCGCTATGGGTTGTGTGTGTCACAGAGTTTCTCCACATGTAAATTACCGCTAACGGGCAAACATCGCGGCCGACCCTTTATCGGTGCAAGTCTGTCGAGGCACGCCCACTGGGTCTGTGTGGAGGCGCACAGACCATCGAGCGCTTCGCGAACATGATGACTTCATTGTTTTCCAATGACGAAGGAGACGCACCATGCTACGCAATTCTCAAGAGCTCCAGAGTTACGCCATAGCCGCCACCGATGGCGAAATGGGTAAGGTAGCAGATATCTTCTTCGATGATCAGTCTTGGGTCGTCCGCTATCTGGTGGTAGAGACCGGGACCTGGCTGGCGAGCCGCAAGGTATTGATTTCACCGTACGCGGCGCAGCGAGCCGACTGGGACAGTAAACATCTGCGAGTAAGCCTCAACCGCGATCAAGTCAAGAACAGCCCAGACATCGATTTCGACATGCCAGTATCACGCCAGCACGAAATGGCCTACGCGGATTACTACAGCTACCCCTATTATTGGGGCGCCGATGCATTTTGGGGCGACGGACTGTATTACCCTACCGCACCATTGCGCACGGACGAGGCCGAGATATATGCCCGGACTGAACGTGCACGCAGCCAAAACAACGACCCCCACCTGCGCAGTTGCAAGTCTGTAGTGGGCTATCACATTCATGCCAGCGATGGCGATATCGGTCATATACAAAGTATGCTGGTCGATGAGAAGACATGGGCCATCCGCTACCTGGTCATCGACACCAGCAACTGGTGGATGGGTCACAAGGTGTTGATTCCGCCGGATTGGATATCGAAAGTCAATTGGGCTGATTCCAGTGTGTCGCTCAACTTGTCCCGTGATACGGTTAAGAACAGCCCACGTTATGAATCCACAGACGACTTGAATCGCAGCCACGAGCTGGAACTCTATAGTCACTATGGACGTCCTACCTATTGGGACCGCGAACATGCTCGTGAAACGGTCCCAGCGGAACTATTGGATTGAGGACGCAAACCATGGCAATGATTCCATTCTGCAAAGCGACAAACCCGCCCACGATCGAACCGGTGCACATCAACGACAGTGCGATTCTGTTTGTCGAAGTGGCATCTGAAAACCAGATTGGTCAAACGCTCATTCAGGTTTTCGGACAAACCGAGCAGGGTGTGCGCGTTGTCGAGTCTGTATCCAATGTATTGGACGTCTTGCCTGGTTCCGTGGCGGCACACCGGCACTACCACGCGGGCGCTCCACCAGAAGGTGCAAGCGTGGTCCACATCTACACACACAACATCGCCTCCATTGCACCGAACACGCCGCAAGAGCCGGTGTTCTGGACCATCACTTTCAAGGACCGGTTCGCTCTACGGGTGACAGCCCCTCTACCGATCGGACTCTGAATAGGGCTGTAGAAAGCCCAGCGAGGTATCGCAACAGTTAGCCCACGGCACCTCAAAATGTCTGTTTTCGCAGACACTACTGGTCCTGAACAGAGCCAAAGATTGTTGATTTCATTGACAATTTTTTCTGGCATATAAATTGATTGCATGCAATGGATGCGCATCCATTCAACGCCTGCAAAACTCCAACAGGAATTACCCGCTCCTCAGTACGCGGGTCGTTTCTTTTGCGTTACAAGCGAGCGCTTGCAGTCCATCAACCAGGCACTTTCCGTCGCATGCGATGCGTTTGGAGTACCGGCAGTCATGGTCACGCCGGAGAACTATGTGGCGCAACCAGACTGCACTCCAAAATCAGGAGACTTTCTGTACCGCGCGAGCACATGCGCTGCAAGCCGTCGTCTGGAACAGGGCCTTTGGCAACCTGGCGTCGTTGCTTTCTATGGCGATTCATTTTTTGAATGCCCTTCCCAGGAAACGATAAGGGTCGACAGTTCGGTCGCGTTACATAGCCCGCTCCAATTGGCAAGTCCACCCCCCGTGTTTGTGGAGAACTTCAAACACGTCAGTGCCTACCGCCTGATCGTCGTCGGCAATCGCCTCATCGCTGCGGGAGTACTTTGCCTGCGCAATAGCCAAACGCGTAGGGGCTATTGGGAAAGCAGCAACTTCGTGCAGGCAGATCCACCCCGGGAGGCGATTTACATTGCGCTGCGCGCCATGCAAGCGGCAAGGATCGAAGTTGCTGCGGTGGAAGTGCTCGAAGACAAGGACGGAAAACTGGTGCTCGCCGAACTTGAATTTCCATGCAACTTTCTAGAACTCCAACATTGCAGTCAGACAAACATTGCCGACGCAATGGTGGCCCATCTCGTCAGGAAGCGATGCGTGGGCGCACCGAAGATTGAACCGAATCCGCGCCCCGTTCGACCTAACCCCAAACCGATCCCCTGCTCTATTTGAAGAAAGAAGAATTATGAAAAGAACTTGCCCGCGCCCTGCTGTCCCAATGGCTTCAAACGTGTCCTGCGCTCTGAAACACGCATTAACTGCTTAATCTATGAAAACTGCAATCATCATCAGTCTGCACTACGAGACGCAATCCTTTGTGATCTGCCGGGCGTTGTGGCAAACCGTTTGCGAGCGTATGGCGGATGCGGGCTTTACCCGCAACGGCAACCGATTTGTGACCTCCGTCGACTTCGATGCCGCGACGAAACAGGCCCGCGCCGCACTCGACGGCATAGAAAGCGAATACTGCGCGAGAAAGCAAAGTGCGTGGGAGCATATCCGCGACTTCTTTGCTGCGCCTGACAACGCGATCGTCGACCTCGCGGGCCCCACCACACACGCGATTGAAGTCGACATGATGGCGACAGGCGCGTTTCAAAAATTCTTCCCCTGAAGTTCTTTGTATCGACTTTGGTCGACAGCGCATGCGCATTTGAACCGAATGGCTGCGCGATTCGACTCAACCACAGAACCAGACCGTAGCTACGGCGCGCACCCATTCAACTGACTAACTATTTGAAGAAAAATCATGAATACCCACTTTTGCAAAACACTTTTAACACTGAGCTTGGTGACCGCTGGCATCGCACAGGCTGCCGTCAACGGGCCCAACACAGGGCCGACCGCTGACATGCTTAAACCCAAGCTAGGCGTAGCTGTTGCTCCAGCAACGCGCGTGCAAACTTCTGTGAACCCCATTCTTGTCAAGGCCGCAGTGCAAAAGCTGGTGCTCAAGGGAGGCGCTCTGTACCCAGCCGGTGCCGTACCGCTCTACGCAACGATTTCCCTGAATGGGAACGCGAGTCCTTGTCTACTCACCTACAACGTCACAACCGCCAATGAAGGTTCAGGCGCCATCAACTTCGAGCTCTTTCGTGCGGATCTCAACGGCGGATCTGACAGCGCAAACGCCATTGAGTACAACCCAGGCGTGGTCACTATCGCCAACGGGGGGAAGTTCCGTGCCCATGTGACTGCTCGCCCAGACAGTAGCAACCAATGCACGGGTCAGGCCTCTGCCGACTTTGAAGTCAAGCCTCCGCCTGCTTCCAAGCCCAACTATGGTTCCATGGTCACCAAAATAGTGAAGGTGGTGGACAACAACACCCATTGGATCGTGAACGTTCAAGGCAGCGGCAGCGCGACGTGCAACTACCATTTGCGCACCCTTTCGCTGCCCGAGAAAACACTACTCAGTGACACCGCGATGCTCTATGTATCTGGCAATATCGATGAAGGCAAAGGATCGCTTACCGTACAAAAGCCGGCGGCCAATCACGGAGTAAGGTTTGAAGTCTATGAGAGCAGCACCGACAAAGTAGACAACAAAGGCTGCCTGGGTGAACCCAGCCTGGAGTTGAATGTGGCGCCTGTCAAGCTGGACGTTGCGATTGCGGTCGCAACGCCCACTCCGCTGCCCAAGCCCGGAACGATTACAGACCTGACTATTTCTGGTCAAAGCTACGCGGCGGGACAAGCTATTGATGCAACCCTTTATGCGACGGGCGTCAGTTGTGGCTACACCATCAAAGCGCGCCCTCTTCCATTTATCAATCTCAAAGACGATATCCCTTTGTCTTCCAGAACCTATGGGAAAACCCAGGTGCAATGGAATCTGAGCAACCTTGGTCAAGCACTGACACCAGGCAAATGGACCGTATTCATACAGCCTGCCATGCAGGGCGAGCTTGCGGCGGGCGAGCTGAGTTGCGTTATTCCTCCTGCTGGCAAAGGGCAGGTCTTTTTTACCATCACCCCATAAAGACACGCACGAAATAACCGTGTCGGCATATTGATTGCCAGACCCAACGTTACCAAGACTTTGCTTCAACCCAACACAAGGCGGGCGGTTCGGGGTGCGTCGCTCAGTGCAACGCTAGCCCACCGCTGTTTGTTAACGACGTGCAGTTTGTGACCGCTTTGCACAACGCACTCCATCATCCCAAAGGGCACGCCATGACTAACTCACTGCACAATATTTTTGCATCATTCTTTCTGCTCGCTTCGCTGCTGTTTGCAAGCGCAGCGCTTGCAGATAAACCCATTTTTTCTGACATAGACCCCGACGGCACCGTGGTTGAGCTGTACCAAGACAAGAACGGCGAGATATACGCCATCATTTACCACCCCGACGGCACCGTGTCAGGCACCAACCCCAACCCCGATGGCGATGGAAGAGGCACGGCGCGCCCCGACTACAAAGACATCGTCAAGAAATTGGCTGCGCTGAAAGGCGGGCTGCGCCACACCACCAAAAACAATTTGTTCAATACGGTACTCAAAGGCAAAGGCATCGTTCCCGTGTGGCAGCCTGCAGACTTGGCGGCAAAGACCGGCGACACCGGCGCGGGCGGCGCAGCGGAGCAGGGACGCACTGCCGAGTCACTAAAGAATGCCGCCAAGCATGGCGCGGGCAACAAGGGTTCAAGCAACGGCGCGCGTGGCGAAGGCGGCGATGTCAATGGTCACAAAGCACCTGACAACTCCAGCGGCTACAAGATCAAGCCCGAGTTGGTGAACCCTGCGCCTAAATAGCAACAGTATGCTACGTTTTTGATAGCTTCATACGGCCATCCGGCGAGGGCTACAGACCCATTTTGCATGGGGTAATTTGTAGGCTTGCCGTTTCGCAAGCCCTGCGTGCCGTGCACGGTGACCCATCGCGGACAATGCTCACCTACTACGCCCCTAGCTGAGCCCGCCATGCAACCCACGCCCGACGAACCGCAACACCCTGTCCCCACTGCAACTGAGCCCACGGCTCACGACCCGATACAACCAACACCGCTGCCGCAGATGCCACTGCAACCCGAATGGCTGAGCCTGCCGCAGTGGATCGGAGCAGGCCTCAAGGCTGCGGTGTGCCTGCCCGCCAACATCGGGCGCGCGACACCCAGCACCCTGCAACTTTTCTGGTTGATCGCGCTGACGGCGATGGTGCAGATCGGCATGGCACGGCTCGAAGTGCCGGGCGAAGCCACGTTCCAAGTTCTAGGATGGCTCTACCCTCTGAGCACCACCGGATTCACGCTGTTTCTGGTGTGGGCCAGCCTGAACAGCCTGCGCAAGCCACAAGACCCACTTTCACCGGTGCCTGCATGGTTTGGCCTATGGTCGGTTGCCGGCCTGCCCATGGGAGCGGTTGGCGTGCTGTTCACGGGATTGGCCGCAAGGGACCAGCTGCCGGGCTGGTTGTCGGGCGGCACGGGACTGACATGGCTGGTCTACAGCCTGATGTGGGTGTGGCTAATGTTGGTGGTGTGGCGGGCAACGGCGGCTGTCACGGCGTCGCGTGGCGCGCAGACCATCGTCATCATCGGGGTGTTGCTGATCGAAGGTTTTGCCAGCACGCAGTTGGACAGCCGACCCTGGCTGGCAGAGTACGCGGATCAGGAACAAGGCACGCCCAGCGAGCAGCAGGCGCTGGCGCTGAGCCAAGATGTTTTTGTGGACCAGCAGTCACTGTTGGCCGAGACGCTGGCCGCCGTCACTCCCCGCCAGCCCGACCGCGTCAATGTGTTTGGCCTGGTCTATGCCCCCTATGCGCAAAGCGTTTTTTTACGCGAAAGTGCCATGGTGACCGGCGTGCTGCAAGACCGCTTTGGCGCGCAGGGCCATGTGGTGCAGATGGTTAACCATCCGTCGGTGACCGATAGCCTTCCGTGGGCCACCAACCAAAATTTGCGCGCCAGCCTGCAGGCCGTCGCCGGGCAGATGGACCGCGAGCACGATCTACTGGTGGTCTACCTCAGCTCGCACGGCGGGTCGGACTTCAAACTAGCCGCCCAGCACCCGCCGCTGGAAGTAGCGGAGCTAACGCCTCAGCTGCTGCGCAGCATGCTGGATGAAGCCGGCGTGCGCAACCGTGTGATTGCCATATCGGCATGTTTTTCAGGTGGATGGGTAGAACCGCTATCGGGCGACCACACACTGGTCATGACCGCTGCCGACGCCACGCACACGTCCTTCGGCTGCGGCAGCCGGTCCGAACTCACCTTTTTCGGCCGCGCGCTGTTTGATGAACAACTGCGCAAGACCTATTCGTTTGAAGGCGCTTTTGCAGCGGCCGTGCCTATCATCCAGCAGCGCGAGATTGAAGGGCAAAAAGATGACGGATTCTCCAACCCGCAGATCGCTGTGGGCAGTGGCATCCGTTCGGTGTTGGCCCAGTTGGAGCGCGAACGCAAGTTGGCGCACTAACTCTCATCAGGCTGATGAGGGCATGGCGGATTGCCCCTGTTGCGCCGGTTACAGCGGTGAGCACTTCCCAAGATACCGCATGGCCTTCAGCCGCAAACTGAAAACCGCAATTCAGCCCCGACGCATCGGCTGCGCAGTGGGAGGCAATCAGGTGTGGGCGGTTTTTGGTTGCATATTCCGGGCGCTTGTGTTTAGCCAAACCAATTGGTCTTCTGCACTCAAGCCGGCTTGATGACCACAACACACGACGCTGTCCGGCATGGCATGTGCGGGTATGTTGCGATAGCTGACTTTTGCCATGGGCAGCCGATCAAAGGTGAACACTCAGTCGGAAATGCTGTGTACGTCCACCGGAATCCACGAGGGTAAGGGATTTCAGCCCATGAGCGCCAAAAATATACTATGTTTTATATAGCGGCATACGCATGCTGCACGAGGGCTACAGACAGTTTTTGCTAAGAATTTCTTAGAAATCCCTCTGTAAAACCCAATATAGGTATTATGGGCTTTGCGCGAAGTCATCCACTTGAATCACCCTGTCTGCCGCCAGCAGATAGGCCAGCGCAGCTGCCGGGTTTCGTGCCTGGGAAGCCACACTCTCCAAGGTGCCTCCGCCGCGCAATGCGCGGTTCAACGCCACCACCTCGTCGCCCAGAGGATTGGCGGCTATAAGTGGCGCTTTTTGCACGCTGCGTTCATCGACTCCCCGCGTGGTCAACACCCCGGTATCTGGAATCGAGGCTGCATGCGCGTAATGGCCGAAGCCCACTCCGCCATATTGCTTGGGGATGATCATCCCAAAAAAATTGGTGCTCGCGCAGAAAAGTCCAGACTTCGGGGGGGCAAGTCTTGCGCCTCGTCAATGGCAAATTCGTCAAGCATCGCATTTAACGCTTGTACGTCTTCGTCGACAAAGGTCTGTTCTTGCGGGGGTAAGGCGGTTGCTACTGCGCGCGCGGCGCATCATAGTCGGGGCGACCCGCAAACAAATTACCCTCAAATCCCACCGTGCCAGCGTCCAACGCTGCCCGCTCAGTGACGCCTATGCTGGGCAGGGCATTGGAAAACGACGCCATTGCAACGCGACCAACCAGGGACGCCAAGGGCATGAAGTGCCTCTACGTGACCAGATTATCGGGCCGCGCATGCAGTGGCGCCGTGGAGCTTGTTTTAAGCTACTTAAATCGAAACGCGATCACGCATGACGTGTATCGTGTCGTGGGCTTGCTTAACACTGATGCTCTGGCGTTCAACAATTTCGCGCACATCTGCAGGCAGCGTCTTGGCCAAGGCCTTTTGGTATTCGCGCACTGCTTGGTCTTCGCTCGATTCGACCACTTCTAGAATGGCATGGTCTCCGCCCCCCAGGGCAGCTTTC
>JBBQBG010000041.1:0-20494 GCA_038317285.1 Burkholderiales bacterium
GGGTGTGCGCACGGAGTCGCTGCGCGGGCTGCACTACCTGTTTTTGAGTGGCGAAGAGATGGCGCGCGGTGATTTCAAATCCATGCTGGGCATGAGCGACCGGGGCGGCACCGATGCACTGGGTGCGCTGGTCAAGCGCGGGCTGCTCAAGTCTGATTCGCCACAAGGCAAGGTGCGTTTTGGCTTGCCGCATCATGCGCTGCGGTTCCTGTTTCCGCAGCTGTGGCCCGAGGCTGAGGCGGATTCAGCCAGTCGGTGATTGAGGAAATTGGCTGCTAGCCCTCGTGGAATAAGCATAAGGCGCTATCAAAGTAGTAGTGATGCTGCGGCCCTTGTTGCCATCTGCTGCAATACAAAGCGTGGCGCAATCGGTTTATGAGATGTGCGCCAAGACACCGACATGGCGCGTAATCGGGGTAAAGATGAATTTCACACGAATGGAGTACATCGATGAACACACACTTTTCCCCAGACGCCAAGACCTACGACGCTGGTCTGTCTGCTGCTGACCATTCGCTTGGTGATGAGAATGCCTCTATCACCTTGCTCGAATACGGCGACTTCGAATGCCCCGCCTGCGCTCAGGCCGAGCCGATTGCACGGCACTTGGTTGAGGCCTTCGGCACAAAACTGCGCTTCGTCTTTCGACATTTCCCGCTGGTAGAGGTGCACCCCAACGCCGAGCTGGCTGCCGAGGCGGCTGAAGCGGCGGCGGCCCAAGGTAAGTTCTGGGAAATGCACCATCTAATGTTCGCCGCGCCGCAGCACTTGACGCTGGCCCATTTGACCCAACACGCACAATCCATCGGCCTAGACATGAACCGCTTCCACGCCGAGATGGCGGATCGGATCTACACGCAAAGGGTCCAAGAGCACCGCCGCGCTGGCGAGATGACTGGCATGCGCGCTACGCCCGCCTTCTTCCTCAATGACAAGTTGATAGATGTCTCGTTCGGCATGGACAAGCTGGAAGAGGCGGTTCATGCGCTGGCGAGCCCAAATGCCTAAGAACGCCTGGAGCGCCAAGCGTGAGCGACAATACGCGCACATCAAAGAAAGCCTGATCGAGCACGGCAAGCCCGTGCCCCTGGCCGAGGAGATTGCGGCACGGGTCGTCACCTGTTGCAATTGCGCAATGAAGCCCACCAACGTGGCCTGAAGGGTCGATCCAAGCTGAACAAGGCACTGTTGGAGAAGGCGCTGGGGCAGTGACTATGCTGAAACCGCCGGTAGCCCTCTTGGATTATGCATAGTTTGCTATTAAAAGTATAGTAATTTGCGGGTGCGTTGGGTATGCGAAGAGTTGTGCATGCGGTAGCCAATATGATCTGGGGCTCACCCATACGGGGCTTGCCCCCAACACTCTTTCAAACCGCAAACTATGTACGTAGGTATAGACCTTGGCACCACCAACAGTTTGGTGGCCGTGTTCCAGGACGGGCAGCCCCTGTTGATCCCCAACGCTCTTGGGCATGTATTGACGCCCAGCGCCGTCAGCCTGGCCGATGACGGCACCGTGCTGGTCGGCCTGGCTGCGCGTGAACGCCTCAGCACGCACCCGCACCAGACGGCCGTCACCTTCAAACGCTGGATGGGCACCGACAAGTCCATCAAGCTGGGCAACCGCGATTTCCGCGCC
Source organism: Burkholderiales bacterium (assembly GCA_038317285.1). Taxonomy (GTDB): domain Bacteria; phylum Pseudomonadota; class Gammaproteobacteria; order Burkholderiales; family Burkholderiaceae_C; genus Allorhodoferax. The sequence goes on from JBBQBG010000041.1 coordinate 1,640, forward strand.
GAAGAGCTGTCGGCCATGGTGCTCAAGGCGTTGAAGGCCGACGCTGAGAACTACTTGGGCACGCCGGTTACCGAGGCCGTCATCACCGTACCTGCTTATTTCAACGAGGTGCAGCGCCGCGCAACAAAACACGCGGCCGAGCTGGCGGGGCTGCAGGTGGAGCGCCTGCTCAACGAGCCCACGGCTGCGGGGTTGGCCTATGGCCTGCAAGAGCGCCCGGACCACAGCACCTTTCTGGTGTTCGACTTGGGCGGTGGCACGTTTGACGTATCGGTACTGGAGTTTTTTGATGGGGTGGTCGAGGTGCGCTCCAGCGCGGGCGACACGCGCCTGGGTGGTGAGGATTTTGTGACCGTCATTGAAGACCTGTTTTTGGCCAAGTGCACAGCGATGTCGGACAAGGACCGCGAGCACATCGTGTTCACCAAGGCCCTGTGGCGCAGTGCCGAGCAGACCAAGCGCGACTTGAGCGACAGCACCAGCGCCGAGATGCGTTTCAGCTGGAAGGGCGAGGCCGTCGTGCAAACGATCACGCGCGACGAATTTGAAACCGGCAGCGATGAGCTGATCAAGCGCCTGCGCCGCCCCATCGAGCGGGCCTTGGCCGATGCGCGTCTGGAACCTAATGAGCTGGCCGAGATCGTGCTGGTGGGTGGCGCCACGCGCATGCCCTTGGTGCGCCAGACGGTGACCAAGCTGTTCCAACGCCTGCCGCTGCGCACCATCAACCCCGACGAAACCATTGCCTGCGGCGCGGCCATCCAGGCGGCGTTGAAGGCTCGCGACGCGGCACTCAAAGAAGTGGTGCTGACAGATGTGATGCCGTACTCAATGGGAGTGATCGTCAGAGAGTCGGTCAATGGCCGTGTGTTTGGTGACCGTTTCTCGCCCATCATCGAGCGCAACACGCCGGTACCGGTGTCCAAGATGGGCAGTTACGGCACGGTTGCCGACAACCAGAAGCAGATCTTGTTTGATATTCGCCAGGGTGAGTCGCCCATCGGCAGCGAGAACATGCGCCTGGGCACGCTTGAGATTGATGTGCCACGCAAGCCCGCTGGTGAGGTGAACGTCAATGTTCGGTTTTCCTACGATGCCAATGGCATGCTGGAGGTGGAGGTCAAGGACGGCAACAAACAGGTGGTTGCGTCCAAGGTCATCCAGCCAGCGGGCGCCAACATGACGGCGGATGAAGTGGCGCTGGCGCTCCAGCACTTGCAGTCGCTCAAGGTCCACCCGCGGGAAGAGCAAGAAAACATCTACCTGATCGAACGCGCCAAGCGGCTGTACGAAGACCGCCTGGGCGACCAGCGGCAGTGGCTGAAACGCTGGTTGGCGCAATTTGAAATCGCGCTGGACACGCAGGACGCAAGGGACGTTGCCAAGGCGCGCGACGCGTTCCGCGAAGCGCTGGACGGTCTGGACAAAGGCTTCGTGTTCTGATGGGCGCGTGGGAGTTGCTGGGCCTGGAGCCCACGCAGGATATTCGCGCCATCAAGCGTGCCTATTCTGTCAAGCTCAAGATAACGCGCCCGGACGACGACGCGCAGGCTTACCAAGCGCTGCGCGAAGCCTACGATTGGGCGCAGCATTACGCCAAGCATCACGTGGCGTATGAAGGCGATGGTGAAGATAGCGAGGTCGGCGCAGCTGTAGTGGCCCGTCCAGCCGCCGAGCCTATGGTTGAGCAGCAGTCTCTGGCTGTTGAGCCGCACGTGTTGCAACCCGAACCCGAACCTCCGAGGCCGACAACATTGGCCGTCCCTACCGTGCGACCTGTTGCAGCCGTAGTGGTGGAGAAAGTGGTGCAGGTCCCCGCGATAGAGGATGTGCTGGCGGAATGCGCACGCGTGTGGGCTCACCACGGCGGCAAGGGCTTGGCCCGGGTGTGGCCCGGCTTTCAGGCGCAGCTGGAAGACATACCCATTGCCCAGCACAACCAAGCGTCCAGAGCGTTTGCACAATTTGTTGCCGACGAATCCGATTTGCCGGTGGAAGTTTTGGTGGCGTTGACGCGCCACTTTCAATGGGGTTTGGACTTCAGGGTCGACCAGTTGCTGGGGCCACAACTCTCGCCTGCCCTGTACCAACGCCTTATCGTGGCCGAAGTGTTTGCCGCATTCCGGCCGGAACGCTATACGCAACACGCCTGGGCGCTGGCATTGGCCAAACTCTGGGACGGCAAACGCCGCTATGTGGCGGGGTTGCTGGCCGCTTGCTTGGATTGCACTACACGCCATCAGGTACTGCAGGCCAAGATGACGACGCTGCACGCGCTGGGAGCGTCGCGCGCATCGGTGCCCGCAACCCGTGGGTTTGTGACCATGGGAGGGGCGTTGCAGGGCATTCTGTTTGCGCTGCTTTTTAGCGGCTTGCTGATCGAGTGGGCAGACCCGGACATGCTCCCGCGGTCGATTCTGGATGTGATTGTTCTCGGGGTCGCCTCGCTCATCCTGTTTTTTCCCTTGCGGGAATTTCCCGGCTATGAGAGGTTTTTGAACGATATACGCAGTGGCCACAACGTGGATTGGATGGCGGCCATTCCTGCGGTCGTGGCCGCGCTGGTCTTCATGGATCATCACTTCGCATGGCTGGACGGTGCTGCGAGCACGCCAACATTCCTGTATTGCATGGTGTCCGTGTACTTGGGCATCTGGCTGCTGACACCCACACACGAGAACCCGTGGCACACGATGGTTTTGCCAACCTTCGTTTTGCTGCTGTTCGGGGTGCTGGAGGTTGTGACGTCCGACCAGATACCGCTTGCGGTAAGCCTGGCCTTTGCATGGACCATGGGTGCGCATTTGGTTGTACGGCGGTATCCGCAGCACTTTGATTTGTATTACGACACATTGATCAAACTGGGGATTCTGCGCATTAGACCGCTGTACATTTTGGGCATCAAGATCATCGCCATCTTGTGGGTGCTGATGGCGATTGCCATGGTGCCCGTGTTGTTGTTCCGTATGGCCGTGCTGTACCGCGTGCTGTATGGCGCAGCCGCCATGGTTGCGGGTGGCGTGTTGGCGCACGCGCACAGCACGGGTTGGCAAACGCGGGGTCTGGTCCTCTGGGTGTTGGCCATGGTCTTTTGTATCCAGATCTTTCAGACTTGGTCGCAGCGGCTCGCCGACTACAGTCTGAAGAAGCTCAATCGTTAAGGCCAGCCCGAGCCGGAACGCGAACTCGTTTGCTTGCCTAGAATGTAAGCCTCCCCCTTTTCTACTTGTGAGCACACCATGACCACCAGCCAACGTCCCCAATCGCCTTTGACCGTTGCCGTGATGGGCGCTGGCGCCGTGGGTTGCTACTTCGGTGGCATGCTGGCCCGTGCCGGACACCATGTGACGCTGATCGCCCGGCCCGCCCATGTGCAGTCCATTGCGCGAGATGGCTTGCGCATGGAGACCAAGACCTTTGACGAACAGGTGCGTTTGGCCGCCAGCTCTGAGGCCCGTGCCGTGCAAGGGGCTGACCTGGTGCTGTTCTGCGTCAAATCCACCGACACCGAAACGGCTGGCGCCCAGATGCTGCCGCACCTGTCACCCAATGCCCTGGTGCTGACCCTGCAAAACGGGGTGGACAATGCCGAGCGACTGCGCACGGTGTTGCCCGCGCATACGGTGGCAGCAGCCGTGGTCTACGTGGCCACCGAAATGGCCGGCCCGGGCCATGTCAAGCACCATGGGCGCGGTGACTTGGTTATTGAGCCAACGGCCACCAGTGCAGCAGTGGCACAAGCCCTCATCGCTGCCGGCGTGCCCACCGAAATTTTTGACAACGTGCGCGGCGCGTTGTGGCTCAAGCTGATCCTCAACTGTGCCTACAACGCCGTGTCGGCCATCGCCCAGATGCCCTACGGCAAAACCGCGGTGGGCGAGGGCGTGCAAGACGTGATGCGCGACGTGGTCGCCGAATGCCTGGCCGTGGCACATGCGGAAGGCGTGCAGGTGGCCGGCAACGTGGACGCTGCGGTACGCATGATTTTTGACACCATGCCGGGCCAGTTCTCGTCCACCGCGCAAGACCTGGCGCGCGGCAAGACGAGCGAGATCGACTACCTCAACGGCCTGATCGTGCGGCGCGGCGCGGCGTTGGGCATTGCCACCCCGGCTAACCGGGTGCTCTGGTCGCTGGTGAAGCTGCTGGAATCCAAGCGCGGTTAGGGGTCAAAAAGACGGACCGCCTGGTCATTAGGCGCCGTCCATGGTTTACCCGTAGCATGGGTTTGCGCGCCTGTGCTAAGGTCTGCGCCTTGTCTTTTTTCGAGTCAGAAAGAACCATGAAACGACTACTTCTAACCGCAAGCCTGGCGCTCTGCGCGGTGCTGTCACAAGCAGCACCTGTGGCGGCCACCGGCTACACCCATGTCAAAACCGTGGGCAGCATTGACGAATACACCCTCACGTCCAACGGCTTGCAGGTCTTGCTGATGCCCGAGCATTCCAGCCCTACGCTCACCTTCATGGTGACCTACCGTGTGGGTTCGCGCAATGAGGTGACCGGCACCACCGGCGCCACGCACTTGCTGGAGCATCTGATGTTCAAGGGCTCCAAGAACCACACCCGTGCCATGGGCAACAACGTAGACCAGTTGCTGGAACGCGCTGGCGCCTTGTTCAACGCCACCACTTGGCGGGACCGTACCAACTACTACGCCAACACGGGCAGCGAGCACCTGGGCACGGTGATGAACATGGAAGCCGACCGCATGCGCAATCTGCTGCTGCGCGAAGAAGACCGCAAGCCTGAGATGACCGTGGTGCGCAACGAGTTTGAGCGTGGCGAGAATTCACCCACCCAGGCGCTCTACAAAGAGATCTACCAAACCGCTTTCGTGGCCCACCCTTACCACCACAGCACCATCGGCCACCGCAGCGATATTGAAAAGGTGTCGATTGAAAAGTTGCGCGCCTTTTACGACACGTTCTACTGGCCCAACAACGCCACCATCACCATCATTGGTGACTTCGAGCCAGCCAAGGCGCTGGAGATGGTCAAAAGGTCCTTCGGTGTCTACCCCCGTTCGCCCAAGCCCATCCCGGAGATGTACACCGAAGAGCCCAAGCAGCACGGTGCGCGCCGCCTGGTGGTCAAGCGCCCGGGCCAACTGGGTGTGGTCGCGGTGGCATACAAAGTGCCAGCCGCAACAGATGCCGACTTTGCCGCAGTGCAGTTGATGAACGCCATCCTGACCGACGGCAAGAACAGCCGCATGTACAAGGCGATCACCAACAAGAACCTGTCCACCGGGGTGGAAGGCGAGCTGGGTATCCTGCATGACCCGTCCATGCAAATTGTGTTTGCGCCGCTGGCCCCTGGCGCCAAGCATGAAGAGGTGGAAGCCATCATCGTGCAAGAGATCGAGCGACTGAAAAAAGATGGCGTGACCGAGACAGAGCTCAAGGCTGCCGCTGCCAAGACTGCTGCAGACGCGGCGTTCAAACTCGACGGTTCGGTTGGCATTGCCGGCAATCTCAACGAATACATCGCTGCGGGTGACTGGACGTTGTTTTACGGCCTGGACGAGGCCGCCAAGAAGGTCACGGTGGCCGACATCCAGCGTGTGGCGAACAAGTATTTGATGGAAGACTCCAGCACCACGGGCTGGTTCATCCCCACCGCCGACGGAGCGGCGAGTGCTGGTGCGGGTAGCAAGCCTGGGGCCAAGGACAAGCTGTCAGACGGCCCCTATTACTACCGCGACCCTGCCCTGTATGGTCAGCCCACCATGGCGGCAGCCGCTGAGCCCGGTGCCGCTGCAGGTGCTGCTGCCAACACCGGTACCAAATTTGCCGCCAATGCCAAGCGCAGCAAGGTGGCTGGTATCGATGTGTTGGCATATCCCATGGGCGTCAAGGACGTGGTCACGATGCATGCATCGCTGCCCGCGGGGCGGGCCTTGGGTGCGGGTGGCAATCCGGCCATTCCTACGCTGACTGGCATGCTGCTGGACCAAGGTACCCAGTCGCAAGACAAGTTTGCCATTGCAGAAAAGCTGGAAGCGGTCGGCGCCAGCATCGAATTCCGTGTCGGGGCGGATGTATTGGACATCACTGCGCGCTCGCTCAAGAAAGACACGCCCATGGTGCTGGGCCTGATAGCCGAACAGCTGCGTAACCCCGCCTTTAGCGCGGAAGAGTTCGCGAAGGCCAAGAAGCAGATGGCTGGCGGTATCAAGCGTAATCTGGAGAGCACGGACTTCCGCGCCAGCGACGCGTTCAGCCGCTCGGCTTACCCGGTTGGTCACCCCAATCGCAACGTTGCACCCGCAGAGTTGTTGGCCGCCATTGAGTCGGCCACGCTGGACGATGTGGTGGCGTTCCACAAGGCTAACTACGGCCCTGCTGGCATGACCCTGGTGCTGACGGGCGACCTGGACGTGCCAACCATGAACACCGAGATTGAGCGCGCTTTTGGCGGCTGGACCGGTGGCAAAACCGTATTGCGCGCCGCCAAACCGGCAAACCAGTTTGCGGTTGCGGGCAACCAGGACGTGCCGATGGAAGGCAAGACCAGCGTGACCGTGCTTTGGGGTCAGCCCAGTGGTCTGCGTTACAACGACCCCGATTACCAGGCTCTGCGCCTTGCGACCGCTATTTTGGGCAGCGGATTTACGGGCCGCTTGATGGCCAATGTGCGTGACAAGGAAGGGCTGACCTATGACGTGCGTGCCAACCTTGCCAACGACATGTTCAACGATGGAGACTGGCGCATGGCGGCCTCGTTCGCACCTGGCCTGCTGGACAAGGGGATCGCATCGACCCAGCGCCAGCTGAAGTTGTGGTACGACGCAGGTGTTACCCCGGCCGAGGTCAGCGCGCGCAAAAGCAATTTGGTGGGCGCGTTCAAGGTAGGTCTGGCCACCACTGACGGCATGGCGGGTGCGCTGCTTGCAGCTGTAAACCGAGGCTATGACGCGAACTGGCTGGACGAATACCCGGTCAAGGTCAACGCGCTGACCCATGGCCAGGTCAACGCCACAATCAAGAAGTACCTCAAGCCTGAAAGCATGGTCATGGTCAAGGCGGGCACTTTTGGCGCTGCCGCACCGGCCACCGCCAAATAGGCAACCTGCGCAGGCTGGTCGTCAAATGTGCTGTACGGCCCCCGCGGGGGCCGTAGTCGTTTCAGGGTAGCTTGTGGCGACGCTCGCTGCCCATCACAAAGAAAATCTCCGCCTGTAACGGGCCCGCTTTCGGTGCTTGCCTTCCGCGCCATTTTGGCGCAGAGTATGTCCTTGTTATGACCGAATCTACCCCGCACAAACCGACCTTGCTGCTGGTGGATGACCAGGTTCTCAACATCCAGCTTCTGCAATACGTTTTCAAAGATGACTACACCATCGTATCGGCCAACACGGGGGCGCAGGCGTTGGCACTGTGTGCCCGGCAGTTGCCAGACCTAATCCTGCTCGACGTGGTGATGCCGGTCATGGACGGCCACGAGGTCTGTGCCCAGCTCAAGGCCGACCCGCGAACGCGCGACATTCCCGTAATTTTTGTCACCGGCCAAAACAACCCCGAAGAAGAGTCTGCTGCGCTGCGCTTGGGGGCGGTGGACTTTATTTCAAAACCGGTCAATGCATCGGTTGTCAAAGCGCGCGTCCGTTCGCAGTTGATGCTGCGCCAGACGCTGCGTGAAGTGCAAGACCTCAACCAGAACCTGGAGGCGCGCGTGGCCCGGCGCACGGCCGAGTTGCAGCAGGCACTGGAGCATTTGCACCAGTCGCAAGAAGAGCTGGCCCACAGCGCCGCCAATGCCACGCTGAGCACCATGATTGCGGGTGTATCCCACGAGCTCAGCACACCGCTGGGCAACAGCAAGATGGTGGCGGGGACGATGGCCGAGCACGCGCGCGACCTGGTGCGCGACATGCAGGCCGGTTTGCTCAAGCGCTCGGTTCTGGAGCATTTCATGGAGCAGGTGACCGAGGGCCTGGCGCTGCTGCAGCGCAACCTTGAACGCTCGGTCGAGCTACTGGCCGACTTCCGCCAGGTCGCGGCCGACCAAGCCAGCGAACAGCGCCGCAGCTTTGACCTGGCCAGCGCGGTCAACGAGATACTGCACACGCTGAGCCCCAGCCTCAAGCGCCACCCACACAAGGTGGTGGTGGATATCCCCGATGGCATCACGATGGACAGCCTGCCCGGTCCGCTGGGCCAGGTGGTTATCAACCTGGTCAACAACGCGTATCTGCATGCCTTTGACGGCCGTAGCGACGGCGTGCTGACCATTGAAGGGCGTCTGCACGGCGACCAGGTGCAAATTGGTTTCGTCGATAACGGCGTGGGAATGGCGTCCGACCATCTGGCGAAGCTGTTCGAGCCTTTTTTCAGTACCAAAATCGGCAAAGGTGGCACTGGCTTGGGCATGGCCATTGTGCGCAACCTGGTGGGGAAGACTCTGGGCGGACGCATCACCGTGGCGTCCACGCTGGGTCAAGGCACACGCTTTGACGTGACACTGCCGCGGGTGTTGCCGGACGGGGCTGTTGGCAATTTGCTATAAATATAAGAGCGGCATATGCAATCTGCACGAGGGCTAGAGGCTGATTTTTCATAAACCATCGGTCCAAAGCAGGCAGCACGGGCATGCTGCAATATTTATACAAAGCAAACGCTTGCTATAAATATTCGGATTTGGTATCGTTGGCATATGAAGCTTGACGTAGCGCCGCCGCCATCCGACACCACTGCCAAACGCCCGCGTGGCCGCCCCCGTAAAACGGTGGACGAGCGCGACGATGGCAACCGCCGCCTGGAGCTGCTGGCGTCGGCCGCCAAACTGTTCCGGCGCAAAGGCTTTGCCGCCACCACCACGCGCGATATTGCCGCTGCAGCGGGCATGCAGAGCGGCTCGCCGTTCTACCATTTCAAAAGCAAAGACGCGCTGCTGTATGCCGTCATGGAAGAGGGCATGCGCTCGGCGCTGGACCGCTTGAACGCTGCTACCCAAGCTCCGGCCTATGGGAGTTTGCCGCCCGCAGCCCAACTGCGGGTCCTGGTGACGGTGCACTTTGACGTGCTGCTGGGGCCAGGTAGCGACTTTGTGCCCGTCATGCTGTACGAGGCGCGCTCCTTGCCACCGCGCCAACACAAGGCACTGGGCCAACTGATTGCGCAGTACGAAACCCTGTGGCTGCCGGTACTGACGGCCCTGCATGCCGATGGCGAACTGCGCGCACCGGTGCGCCTGGCCCGGCTGCTGATTCTGGGTGCGTTGAACTGGTCGGTACAGTGGTTCGACGCCAAGAAGGGCGCGTCATTGCAGGAGCTGTCGGATGCGGCGATGGATTTGTTCTTGAAACCTTGCGGGACGGATCAAGAATTGCGCAGCAATTTTGCTCGGTCCTCAACTGATTAAGGGTCTTGTATGTCTTACGCTTCTGTATTTGCCCCCAACCTGTTCGCAGGCAAGGTCGTCATTGTCACTGGCGGTGGCTCCGGTATCGGGCGCTGTGTGGCGCATGAGTTGGCCGCGCTGGGCGCCACCGTGGCCCTGGTCGGTCGCAAGGTGGAAAAGCTGCAAAAGGTAGTGGACGAAATCACGCAAGACGGCGGTGCGGTCAGCTTCCAGGTCTGCGACATTCGCCAGGAAGAAGCGGTCAAGCAGACCGTGGCCGCCATCGTCGCCCAGCATGGTGTGGTGTACGGTCTGGTCAACAACGCCGGTGGCCAGTTCATGACACCGCTGGAGGCGATCAGCGCCAAGGGCTGGGAGGCGGTGGTCAACACCAACCTGACCGGTGGTTTCTTGATGGCACGCGAGTGCTATTTGCAGGGCATGAACAAGACCGGCGGCGCCATCGTCAACATTGTGGCCGACATGTGGGGCTCGATGCCCGGCATGGGCCACAGCGGCGCGGCACGTGCGGGCATGGTCAGCTTCACCGAGACTGCGGCACTGGAGTGGGCAGCGCGGGGCGTGCGGGTCAATGCCGTTGCGCCGGGATATATCGCGTCCAGCGGCATGGACAACTACCCACCCGAGGTCGGACCCATGCTACGCGAGATGGCCAAAACCATACCTGCCGGGCGGTTTGGAACCGAGTCCGAGACCGCGGCGGGGATTGTGTTCCTGCTAAGCCCCGCTGCGTCGTTCATCAGTGGCACCACGCTGCGCATAGACGGCGCGCGGCCCCAGGCCCGCATGGGCTACCCCATGCGCGTGCCTGATGCGGCCGTACAGGCGCGAGAAGCGGTTAAACCATTTAACGGCTTCCACCGTGCAGAGACGCCAAAAGTATTTCAAGTGTGAACACACCAACTATCCCCAACAATTGACCGAACACCATGCAATTCACCCACGAACACCTTGAAATCCAGAAAACCCTCAAGCGCTTCATCGATGCCGAGATCAACCCCCATGTCGAAGAATGGGAGGAAGCAGAGATGTTCCCGGCGCACGAAGTCTTCAAGAAGATGGGCAATCTGGGGCTACTGGGCCTGACCAAGCCCGAGGCCTATGGTGGCATGGGGCTGGACTACTCCTACGGCATGGCCATGGCCGAAACGCTGGGCCATATCGATTGCGGCGGCGTGCCCATGGCCATCGGCGTGCAGACCGACATGTGCACCCCGGCGCTGGCCCGCTTTGGCAGCGAAGAGTTGAAAAAAGAGTTTCTGGTGCCTGCCATTGCGGGCGATGCGGTGGGCTGCATTGGCGTCAGTGAGCCGGGTGCGGGCAGCGATGTGTCAGCCATCACCAGTCGGGCGCGCAAGGACGGCGACGACTATGTGATCACCGGCCAGAAGATGTGGATCACCAACAGCCTGCAAGCCGACTGGATGTGCATGCTGGTCAATACGGGTGATGGACCCGCGCACAAAAACAAGAGCCTGGTGATGGTTCCGCTACGCGATAACGGCAAGCTGCTCCCCGGCATCGAAGTGGCGCGCAAGATCAAAAAAATCGGCATGCATTCCAGCGACACCGGGTTGATCTATTTTGACGAGGTGCGCGTGCCACAACGCAATCTGATCGGCCAAGAAGGCGCAGGTTTTGTCTACCAGATGCAGCAGTTCCAGGAAGAGCGGCTGTGGTGCGCCGCCAGCGGCCTGCAGTCCATGAACAATTGCATTCAGTGGACGGTGGAGTGGGCACAAGAGCGCAAGATGTTTGGCGCCACACTGGCTGACCAGCAGTGGGTACAGTTCCGGCTTGCCGAGATGAAGACCGAGGTGGAGGCCCTGCGAGCCTTGACCTACCGCGCCTGTGAGTTGTATGTCAGCGGGCAGGATGTGCTGGAACTGGCATCCATGGCCAAGCTCAAGGCCGGGCGGCTGAACCGCATCGTGGCAGACGGCTGCCTGCAGTTCTGGGGTGGCATGGGCTACACCTGGGAGAATAAGGTGGCGCGCCTGTTTCGCGATGGCCGGCTGGGCTCCATCGGTGGCGGTGCCGACGAGGTCATGATGGGCATCATCGCCAAGACCATGGGCGTCGCCAAACGCAAAGCAGCATGAGCACGGAAACGATCGGCCAAGCCATGGGAGCCGAAGACATTGCGTCGATCGAAGACGGCGTGCGACGCTTTGTGCAGACCGAGGTCAAGCCGCATTTGGAAAACTGGGAAGAAGCGGGCCAGTTCCCGCGGGAGCTATACACGCGCGCGGCCGAACTGGGTTGGTTGGCCCTGGGCTACCCCGAGGCATATGGCGGCACGCCTGCGCCGTGGAGCGTGCGCAATGCCATGACGATTGCGCTGGCCCGCTATGGCGGCAGCGGCGGCCTGATGGCCAGCCTGTTTAGCCACAACATTGGCCTGCCACCGGTGGTGCGACACGGCAGCAGTGCCCTACAACAGCGCATTATCCCTGACGTTTTGGCTGGCAAGAAGATCGCGGCGTTGGCCATCACAGAGCCCGGTGGTGGCACCGATGTGTCGGCGCTCAAGACCACCGCACGGCGTGACGGCGCAGAGTATGTTGTCGATGGCGAGAAGGTCTTCATCACCTCCGGCGTGCGTGCGGACTGGATCACGGTGGCGGTGCGTACCGATCTGCAAAACAAGGGGCCAATGGGTATATCGATGCTGATGGTTCCGGGCGATGCGGTGGGCTTGACACGTAGCCCGCTCAAAAAGATGGGATGGCTCTGTTCGGATACTGCGCAGATCCGGTTTGATGGCGTACGTGTGCCAGTGGGCAACCTGGTGGGTGAGGAGGGCTCCGGCTTCAAGATCATTTTGACCAACTTCAATGGTGAGCGCCTGTCCATGTCGGCTATGGCGTTGGGCTTTGCGGAGTGCTGCTATGACGAGGCCTTGGCTTGGGCACAGCAGCGCAAAACCTTTGGCATGGCCTTGGTAGACCACCAGGTGATACGCCATAAGTTGATGGACATGAAGATGCGCATCGAATCCACACGGGCATGGCTCCATGCGGTGAGCGCCCGCGCAGATGCGGGCGACCGTGGGGACAAGTCTGCAAAGGGCGCGGAATGGGTGGCCCAGGTCTGCCTGCTGAAGAATCACGCCACGCAAACCATGCAGTTCTGCGCCGACCAGGGCGTGCAAATTTTGGGCGGCATGGGCTTCATGCGCGGCACGGCGTGCGAGCGCATCTACCGCGAGGTCAAGGTCATGATGATTGGTGGTGGCGCGGAGGAGATCATGAAAGAGCTGGCCTCGCGGCAGCTGCAAATCTGAAGCCAGGCCTGAAGCCAACTGATTAAGATGCCCCATGCCTAAACCCCCCGCAGAATCCCAATCCGTTCAGTCCATTGTCTTTGAGCCCGAGTTCATCCTGCCGCTGAAGAAAATATTTGAAGAATCCATCGCCTTCAACCAGGTTCTGGGTCTCAAGATCGACAGCATTACACCCGAGCGCGTGACGGCCCACATCAAGATGAAGCCCGAATTGGTGGGCCACTACAGCTTCAACCGCTTGCACGGCGGCGTCATCAGTGCCGGGCTGGACGCCATGGGCGGATTGGCTGTCATGGCTGCCATCGGGGCCCGCCACATGGACGAGGCCCCTCTGCAGCGCCTGCACCGCTTTGGCAAGCTGGGCACGATTGACCTGCGTATCGACTACCTGCGCCCCGGTATTGGTGAGCGCTTCGAATTGCGTGCTGAGGTCATGCGATTGGGCTCGCGCGTGGCCTCCACACGCATGGAATTTTTGGGAGCCGATGGCAAGCTGCTGTCCACCGGTTCCGGGGCCTATATCGTTTCCTGATACAAAGGGAGTCATTCGTTCAGACCGCCGTTGCGGAATTTGCCACCATGTCCATCACTGTTCGCCGCGCCAGCGTACAAGACGCCGCCGCCTTTGCCCGCATCATGGGCGACCCCAGCGTTTACCCCGGCTTGATGCAGATGCCCTATACCAACGAAGAGTTATGGCGCGCGCGCCTGACCGAATTCGGCGCTCCGGGCAAGACGGATTTGATGCTGGTGGCCGAGCTGGATGGTGCTGTAGTAGGTACGGCAGGCCTGCACCCGGCGGGCGCGTCGCAGCGTCGACGCCACGCCCTGGCGCTGGGCATATCAGTATGGGCGCAAGCCCAAAATCGGGGCGTCGGTAGCGCGCTAATGGCGGCGCTGTGTGACTATTCCGATAATTGGGTTGGGACCCTGCGACTGGAGTTGAGCGTTTACACCGACAATACCAAGGCCATCGGCCTGTACAAGAAGTTTGGCTTTGTCATGGAAGGCAGCTTTCGGGGCTATGCCATGCGTGATGGCCAGTTAACCGATGTCTATGCTATGGCCCGATTTCACCCCAATCCACCGCGCATTGCGATGCCGACTCTTTAATCAGAAAACAAGTACGACCCCATGCGCATTGCGATTTTTGGAAATTCAGGCTCTGGCAAGTCCACGTTGGCCCAGGCCTTTGGCGCTACCTACGGGCTGCCGGCGCTCGATCTGGACACGGTTGCCTGGGAGCCCCGAAAGATTGCGGTGCCGCGCGGGGAGGAGACCGCAGTCCGCGACGTCACCCGTTTCTGCAAGTCCCACCCCGGCTGGGTGGTCGAAGGCTGCTATGGCAAACTGATTGAAGCTACGCTGCAACATGCACCCCTGCTACTGTTTGTCGAGCCCGGAGTGCAGGCATGCTTGTCCAATTGCCGCACCCGACCGTGGGAGCCGCACAAGTACGCTTCCAAGCACGAGCAGGATGTCAAACTGGAATTTTTGCTAGCGTGGGTGGCCAAGTACTACACACGCCAGGGCGATCTTTCACTGGAAGCGCACCAGGCCTTGTTCGATGCCTATCGCGGACCCAAGCGCAAGCTCACCGTGCGGGTGGATACCCGGCGGATCGGCGAACTCGCGCAAATGGCTGAGGAATGCACCCAGTAGTTGGTGCGCAAGCTTACTTGTTGACCGCTGCAGCTGCCGTGCTGCCAAAGTAGTCAGACACGGTTTTCCATTTGCCATCCGTAATCTGTGACAGGCGCGACGCATCGCTGCCCAGGCGTTTCGTAGCAGAGAAGGTCTGCGCGGCGCCTCCAAAGAAGTCGGGCTCGATGGTCAGGTTGTCCATGACCTTGATGAAAGTGTCGGTGTTGAGGTTCTTGCCAGCACGGCCGGCCGCTGTGGCAAAACTGGTGATGATGGTGTAGCCATAGACAGAGAACACGGTCGGGTCATCGTTGAACTTGGTCTTGTATTTGCTGGCCCAGAACCGCAAGGGTTGCGAGGCCTCGTCCAGATAGGGGTTTTGCACGGTCATGGTGGAATAGAGGCCGTCCATAGCTTTGCCGCCCAGTTTGTGAATCAGGTCGGTGTAGGACGCGCTGGAGCCCAAAAAGACCGGGTTGAAGCCCAGCTTGCGCGCCGTGGCGATCGCGCCAATGGTCTCGCGGATGATGGTGCCCAGCACCACCATGTCGCAGCCGCTGGCCTGCATTTTGGACACCTGCGACGAGAAGTCGGTGGCGCCCCGCTTGTACGAGGTCTTCTCGGCGAACTCCATGTTCACCGTCTTCAAGCCGGCCTCGCCGCCCCGCAGCACTTCCAGCCCGAAGTCGTCGTCCTGGTACATGGTGCAAACCTTTTTGAGACCCTTTTCCTTCACCAGCTTGGGTACCGCGTTGCGCATTTGGTCGAAGTAGGTGGCCGCGTACGAGTATTTGAGCCGATTGAACGGCTCATACATCTCACGTGCCGCGGTGATGGGAAAGAAGTTGATGACATTCTTCTCAAACTGCACCGGCATCGCGGCCATGTTTTGCGCCGTACCGATGTGCCCCACCATCATGAAAATCTTGTCCTGGTTGACAAGCTTTTGCGCTGCCAGTACGGCCTTCTTGGGGTCGTAGGCCGAGTCTTCGACAATGATCTTGATCTTGCGGCCGTTGATGCCACCTCGCTCATTGATCTCATCCACCGCCAGCAGCATGCCAAGTCGCGCTTGCTTGCCAAAACCAGCAATCGGGCCTGACAGGTCCTGGATGGAGCCCAGCAAAATTTCGTCCTTGCTGACGCCTTGCGAGGCGACCGCCGGTGCGGCTGCCGCAGCCACGGTGGTGGCAAGCGCGAGTGTGGCTAACGTGGTGGCAGTTTTTAAATGCATGCTGGTTCTCCTGTTGCACTTGGGGTGTTGATGGCCGGGCAGTTCTATTATTTGTCGTTGTAGTCGATGACGACTTTCCAGCGGCCGTCCTGGATCTGCGACAGACGCGACTCGTCGCTGCCCAGGCGGCGTGTGGGTGTGAATTTCAAAGCAGGCCCGCCAAAAATATCGCCGGGGATCTTGGTGACTTCCATGGCGCGAATAAACTTGGATGTACTGGGGCGGGTACCCGCATCACGCATGGCGTTGGCAAAGACGTTGATGGTCGAGTAGCCAAATACGGAAATGGTCGACGGATCTTCGTTAAATTGCGTACGGTATTTGGAGGCCCAGCGGCGCACGGCCGGTGATGGATCGTCCGCGTACGGGAGTTGCGCAGTCATCGTGGCGTAGAAACCCTCCGTTGCTTTGCCGCCAAGTTTGGGAATGATGTCCGTGTAAGCCGCGCTGGAACCCATGAAGATCGGGTTGTAGCCCATCTTGCGGGCCGTGCCAATGGTGCCTATGGTCTCGCGGATGATGGTACCCAGTACCACCATCTCACATCCGCTGGCTTGCATCTTGGCGACTTGCGACGAGAAGTCGGTCGCGCCGCGCTTGAAAGATGCCTTATCGGTAAGCACCAATTTGGCCGCCTTGAGCCCTTCTTCGGTGCCCTGCAAGACCTCCAGGCCAAAATCGTCGTCCTGGTAGATCGCGCAGACCTTGGTCACGGCCTTCTGGCGGATCAGCTTGGGCAGAGAAGAGTGGATCTGTTCAAAATAGGTTGGCAACGTCGAGAACTTGAGCCGGTGGAAAGGCTCGTACATTGAACGCGCAGCTGTGAGCGGGAAGAAGTTGATGATGTCCTTCTCAAACTGTATGGGCATGGCGGCTTCGTTTTGCGCCGTGCCGATGTGGCCCACCATCATAAAAATCTTGTCCTGGTTGACCAACTTCTGGGCTGCCAAAATCGCCTTCTTCGGGTCGTAGCCAGAGTCTTCCACCAGCAGTTTGATCTTGCGGCCGTGGATGCCTCCTAGCTCGTTGACCTCTTCAAGGGCCATGATCATGCCATTGCGGGCCTGCTTGCCGTAGCCCGCCAATGGGCCAGACAGATCCTGGATGGTGCCGATCAGAATTTCATCTTTGCCGATGCCCTGTTGGGCACTGGCGATACCACTGCACAGCGTGAGGGTGGCGATGGCGAGGGTAGTTTTGATTTTCATGGTTGTGTCGATGGTGGGTTGTGTAAAAAGGGTGGATCTCTTGTTTTCTATAGGTACATGGCATCGATTTGCGCGGCGTACTTCTTCTCTACCAGTTTGCGCTTGAGCTTCATCGTAGGGGTTAGTTCTTCGTCTTCAGCGGTCAGCTGGGTCGTGAGCAGAAAGAACTTCTTCAACTGCTCCACGCGGGCAAACTTGTGGTTCACCCGGTCGAGCTCGGCCTGAATCAACGCCTGAACGGCGCCGGCCTGGGTCAGCGATGCGTAATTGCCAAATGGCACGTCAGCATCCTGTGCAAACTTCTCTACATTCTCCTGGTCGATCATGATGATGACCGTGAGGTAAGGGCGCTTGTCGCCAACTACCACTGCATCGGTAATGTAGGGCGAGAACTTGAGGTCGTTTTCCAGCTCGCTGGGGGTGATGTTCTTGCCGCCGGCTGTGATGATGATGTCGTTCATGCGGTCGGTGATACGGTAGTAGCCATCGGCATCCACCACACCCACGTCCCCGGTGTGCAGCCAGCCGTCCTGGTCTATGGTTTGTGCTGTCTTCTCGGGCAGGTTTAGGTAGCCGGCAAACACGTTCTTGCCGCGCACCAGAATTTCACCGGTGGCTGGGTCTAGCCGGATCTCGTTAAAGGCCGCGGCCGGACCAATCGATCCGGGCTTCATCTTGCCGGCAGGCACGCCGGTGGATGCGCCGCAGGTTTCTGTCATGCCCCAGACTTCGAGCATGGGAACGCCCAGCGCCAGATACCAGCGCACCAAATCCGGTGAAATGGGGGCGGCGCCCGTCACCAAAAAGCGGGCGCGGTGTATGCCAATGAGTTTGCGCACGTTGTTCAGCACCAGCCACTGGGCCAACGTGAACTGCATCTTGAGCGAGCCACTGACCGGCTGGCCTGCAAGCACCCGGTCGGCAATGGCCGTGCCCACACCAATGGCCCAGGCATAGGAGGCCTGTTGGAGCCACCCTGATTCCTTCAAGGAGATCATGACGCCAGAGTAAAACTTTTCCCACACGCGGGGCACGGCGGTGAAGACGGTGGGCGCAATCTCCCGCACGTTTTCGGGAATCGTCTCGGGGTTTTCCACAAAATTGAGTTTGGCGCCGGTGTACATCGAAAAGTACTCGCCGCCCATGCGTTCGGCGATGTGGCACAGGGGCAGAAAACACATGCGCTCATCGTGTTCGTCTTGCGCTACCAGTGTGTTGTAGCCATGCAGTGTGTATACCAAGCCCTGGTGAAGGTGCATGGCGCCTTTGGGTTTGCCCGTGGTGCCCGAGGTGTAGACCAGGATGGCCAGATCAGAGGGCTTGCAGGCGGCCACGCTTCGTTCCACCGCACCCGGGTTCTTGCCAAGGTAGTCGCGGCCGACGATGCGAAGTGTGTCCAGGCTGATGACGCCGGGGTCATTCAGGTTGCGCAGGCCTTCCATGTCAAACACGACGATTTTGCGCAGATTGGGTAGCTCTTTGCGCACTTCGAGTGCCTTGTCCAGTTGCTCATCGTCTTCAACAAACAGTACGCGGGTCGCCGAGTCTGCGCATAGGTATTGCACTTGGGATGGTGCATCGGTGGGGTAGATGCCGTTGGAGACGCCACCCGCAGAAAGTACCGCCAGATCGGCAAACACCCACTCGACAACGGTGTTGGCCAGTATGGACGCGCAATCGCCCTTGGCAAAACCCAGGCTCAGCAAACCAGCGGCGATCTCGCGCACGGCCTCGGCGGACTGGGTCCAGGTCCAACTGCGCCACAGGCCCAAGTGCTTTTGCCGCATCCAGACATTGGGGCCGCGCTGGGTGACGCCATTCCAGAACAGCGCAGGTATGGTGTCGCCTGCCAACACGATGTCGTTACACGGTTTGATCGAAGAGGTATCCCAGAGTCTGCTCATGCCTGTGTCCCAAAAATTTGCCGCCGGGCCGCCCCAAGGCAAATTGGCCCCCCTGGGGGGCAGCGACCCGCGCAGCGGTGGAGCGTGGGGGTCAGTTTCGACGCCGGGCCGTCCCAAGGCGAAACGCACCCCCTTGGGGGGCAGCGACCCGCGCAGCGGTGGAGCGTGGGGGTCAGTTTCGACGCCGGGCCGTCCCAAGGCGAAACGCACCCC
>JBBQBG010000042.1:0-20269 GCA_038317285.1 Burkholderiales bacterium
GTGACCGGAGGCCAGCCCTGGGAACCCAAAAATTACGACGGTACCTTTGAAGGCCCCATGACCTTGCGGCGTGGCCTGGCCAAGTCCAAAAACATGATCTCGATCCAGATCCTTCGTTCTATAGGCACACATTACGCGCAGGAATGGATCACGCGATTTGGCTTCGATGCGGAAAAACATCCGGCCTACCTGACCATGGCCCTGGGCGCAGGATCGGTAACACCCATGCAAATGGTGGTCGGCTATTCGACCTTTGCCAATACAGGCTACCGCGTGAACCCTTGGATCGTCTCAAAGGTCAGCGAACAGCGCGGCAAAGTGCTGGTGGAAACCAAGCCGCCCGTCTTGTCCAATACTGATCGCGTCATCGACGCGCGCAACGCCTTCATGATGACCAGCTTGCTGCAAGAGGTCACCCGCTCTGGAACAGCCGCACGCGCGCAGGCTACGCTCAAGCGCCCGGACGTATACGGCAAGACAGGCACAACCAATGACTCGCTGGATGCCTGGTTTGCGGGCTACAACCACACACTTACAGCAGTGACCTGGATTGGCTACGACACGCCACGCAAGTTAGGTGACCGTGAGACCGGTGGAGGCTTGAGCCTGCCCGTGTGGATCACCTTCATGGAGAGTGCACTCAAGGGTGTACCGATCAACGAACCTTCAGCGCCCGGGGGGGTGGTCCACGTCGGCGGAGAATGGTTCTATGAAGAATATGCCAAGAGCTCTGGCGTATCTGCTGTTGGCATGGACGAGAAGCCCGAACAGCTGACCATACCGCTACCGCCAGCCGAGGAAAAGAAAAAGATTCTCGATTTATTCCGCAACTGATCAGGCCAGGAAGCGCAGTGCCTGGCCAGACTGGGCACTTGCATGGTGCGTCAGGGCCGCGAAAAACTCGCCCTGCCCCTTGGTATCCTGCCACTGGCCTTCCAACCATCGGTAATGGAAGCCCCCAGCCTTGGTCGCCATCCAGATTTCACACAGCGGTTTCTGTTGGTTGATAACAATCTGGCTCCCTTTGGCGAAGGTAATGGTTACCATGCCGCCTACCCGCTGATTGTCCAGATCTGCATCGGTTTCGTCGTTGATACGGTCGCAGCTGGTTTCTACCGCCTGCAGCAAAGCTTCGGCACGGTCCAAATATTCAGAGTCAGTCATTACAATTTCACCATGTTGAACGCAAAGCAAATTTTAGTCAGTGCGCTTGTCCTTGGTGCCTGTATGCCAACGTTGGTCGGCTGCGGCCAGACCGGTGCGCTGTACTTGCCCGCTTCACCTGGACCGAGCAAACCAGCAACCAGCATGCCCCAGGCGGTCGGAAACGTACGCTATAGTTTTTATAGCTGAGTACGCAGAATAGACGAGGGCTGTAAGGCTGTCTTCCTTATAGCCTTGGCTACACGCCAACCCAGCAGGCAACCCAAAATCAGGGCATAGACTGCCACCTCGGCAAAGTTGTTTTTGCCCGCCCGCATCCAGAAGAAGTGCACAACGGCCAACACGGCGACCGCATACACCGAGCGGTGTAACATTTGCCAACGTTTCCCGCCCAACGCCTTGATTGCGCGGTTGAAAGAAGTCAACGCCAAAGGCGTCAGCAGCACAATCGCGGTGAAACCCACAAGGATGAACGGCCGTTTGAAAATGTCCTTGACGATGTCCGCAACCTCGAACCCCATATCAAACCAGCTGTAGGCCAAAAGGTGCAGCCCTGCATAAAAATACACAAACAGTCCAGCCATGCGCCTGAACCGCGCTAACGACGGTAGCCCGGCTGCCGTGCGTATCGGCGTGATTGCCAGCACCACGCAAAGCATGCGCAAGGTCCAGTCGCCTGACGAACGCTCTAAAGCCTCTGCCGGATTGGCGCCCAACCAGTCCAAAACGGCTGCAGTCACGAGCCACACAAACGGCAGGAGCCCTAGAACAAATGCAATTGGCTTGGCAAACCGACTGGACAGGCATTGGTTGATAAGGGCGCGCATGAGGGGCTTAGAAAAACTTCTTCAGATCCATGCCAGCATAGAGCTGGCCGACCTGCGCTTCGTAGCCGTTGAACATCAACGTTTTGCGCTTTTTCGCAAACAGGCCATCCTCACCGATGCGCCGCTCGGTGGCTTGGCTCCAGCGCGGATGGTCGACACTGGGATTGACGTTTGAATAGAAGCCGTATTCATTGGCTGCAGCCCTGTTCCAGGCGGTTCCCGGCAGTTTGTCGGTAAAGCGGATTTTGACGATGCTCTTGCCGCTTTTGAAGCCGTACTTCCAAGGCACAACGACGCGTACCGGAGCACCGCTCTGGTTGGGCAGCACCTCGCCATACATGCCAAAGGTCAACAGAGTCAAGGGATGCATGGCTTCGTCCAGACGCAGGCCTTCTACATAGGGCCAATCGAGCACGCGGGAGCCTACAAAAGGCATGGTCTTGGGATCAGCCAAGGTCACAAACTCTACATACTTCGCACTACCCAACGGCTCCACATGTTTGATGAGGTCAGCCAACGAATAGCCCACCCACGGGATGACCATGGACCAGCCCTCGACACAGCGCAGGCGATACAGACGCTCCTCCATGGGGCTGAGTTTGAGCAAATCTTCCAAAGCCAGCTTGCCGGGCTTCTTGACCATTCCTTCGATCTCTACCGTCCAAGGGGTTGTCTTGAGCGTATGGGCATTGGCCGCAGGGTCTGCTTTGTCTGTACCAAATTCATAAAAATTGTTGTAGGAGCTCGCGTCCTTGTAGGGCGTGGGCTTTTCCATCGTCGTAGCGCCAGCCACGGTTGATGGCTTCGCGGTCAATGCTTGCAGCTTGCCGGGCCGGACCATCGCCTCTGCCAATGCTTGACGACTGGCCCACGTGGCCATCGCACCACCGGCCACGCCGGTGGCCATCAACTTCAAAATTCCGCGTCGGTTTTCATAGTGGGACCGGTCGGTGATTTCGCTGGGCAGGGAGTGATTGAAGCCATCACCTTGGGTTTTGATCAGCATGCAGTATTTCCTCGTTTAATCTTGGTCGCTCCAGAACCCCATTTCTTACGCATCAAGCAAAAGGGGCAGACCCACCCTGCGATAGATCTGCCCCTTTAGGGACTGTTGCCTGCGTTTGGTTCCCTATAGAACCCACGCAGTCAGCAAATGAAAAAAGTTTGTCTATCGCAGGCCAGCGATGTAGTCAGAAACTGCCTTGATTTCGCGGTCGTTCAACTTGGCAGCAATCTGGGTCATTTGCGCGCTGTTTTTGCGCACGCCGTCACGGAATGCCGTCAACTGCACGGCAGCATATTCGGCATGTTGTCCGCTGACACGCGGAAACTGGGCTGGAATGCCCGCGCCATTGGGGCTGTGGCAGCCGGCACAGGCTGGCACCTGTCGATCCGCAATGCCACCTCGATAAATACGCTCACCCATTTGCACCAGCGTTTTGTCGGTAGCAGAACCGGGTTTGGCCTTTTTGCTGCCCACCCAGTAGGCGATATTTTTCATGTCTTCATCCGACAAAGTCGACGCAAAACCTTTCATGATGGCGTTGTTGCGTTTGCCAGATTTGAATTCCTGCAACTGCTTGACCAGATACTCGGGGTGTTGTTGCGCCAGCTTGGGATTGGCCGGGGTGCCAGAATTGCCATCCGCCCCGTGGCAGGCCGCGCAAACCGCCCCAAAGCTTGCTTCGCCCTTGGCCAGATCGGGCTTGACTACTTTGGCTTCGGCATGTGCCGCAGGCGCCGAGGCATGTTCTGCTGCAGGCGCAGCAGCTTCGGAAGCGAAGGCAAAAAAGGGCGAGGCTGCCGCAGTGGCGGCGATGAGCAATTGGGCGATCAACTTCATGGTGCTGCTGTGTGTCTAGTGGGCAAAACAGAGGGCATTCTACAATGCGGCTCGGGTCTACCGCCTCATTCAATGACTATCAACACAAACTCCAATAGCTACACACCCCCCGCGCCCAAGGCCGGAGACGGTGAAAAGACCCCGGCGGCCATCGCGTTGGGCTGGCTGCATACCGCCAAATTTTTGACGACGGCACCCGAACTGCATTTTTTGCCACCGCTGGATCTGCCCGAGATCGCCTTCGTGGGCCGCTCCAACGCTGGCAAGTCCACCTGCATCAACACACTGACGCAACAAAAGCAGCTGGCCTATGCGTCCAAAAAGCCCGGCCGCACCCAACACATCAACCTGTTTGCGCTGGGCAAACAGGGCGTCAACGATGCTATCTTGACCGACTTGCCGGGCTACGGTTATGCAGCCGTGCCCAAGCAAGACAAGATCCGCTGGCAACAGGTCATGGCCAACTACCTCATCACGCGCGAGAACCTGACCGGCATTGTGCTGATGTGTGACCCGCGCCATGGCCTGACCGAGCTGGACGAGATTTTGCTCGACGTCATTCGCCCCCGCGTGCAGGAAGGTTTGAAGTTTTTGATCATCCTGACTAAATCTGACAAGCTGACCCGCAGCGAAGCTACCAAGATTTTGTCCATCACCAAACTGCAAGCGGGTGGCGGCGATGTCATGCTGTTCTCGGCTACCAAGCGCAAGGGCATCGACGAAGTGGCGCAACTGCTGTGGAAGTGGGCACATCCTGCGGCTAAGAAAGAAAAAACGCCCAAGGCTGAAATGCCAGAGGCCCCTGAGGAACCCGAGGCAGAATGACCGAGACGTACCAGCAGCTCCTGCCCCACGGCATCACATTGAGCTGCCGGGCCACTGGAGAGCGCGGTAGGCCAGTACTGATTTTCCTGCATGGATTTCCAGAAGGCGCTTTTGTCTGGGACGCCTTGCTGGAGCATTTCTCTAAGCCTGAAAATGGCGGCTACCGTTGCGTGGCGCCCAACCTGCGCGGATTTGAGAAGTCGTCGGCTCCATCGCAGGTTAGTGCCTACCGGCCCAAGTTTCTGGTCCAAGACATTGCCGCCCTGGTGGCCATTGAATCCTCGGACGAGGCCGGAAACTCACAACCGCTGGCCTGTCTGATCGCCCACGACTGGGGTGGCGCAGTGGCCTGGAATTTTGCCAACCAGTTGCCTCAATTGACGCGCAAACTGGCCATCATCAACTCCCCTCACCCCGGCACCTTCCTGCGCGAACTCAAGACGAATGCGGCCCAGCAGGCGGCCAGTGCCTACATGAATTTCCTGATCCGCGAGGACGCAGAGAAGCTGCTGACAGACAACGACTTCGCCCGTTTGTTCCACTTTTTGACGCGTGAGTTTGCCGGCGATCGGCCCACGCCGTGGCTGACCGACGCCGTCAAGGACCAGTACCGCGCCGTCTGGTCGCAAGGCTTACGCGGCGGTTGCAACTACTACCGAGCATCGCCCCTGCGCCCTCCGCGCCCGGAAGACCCCGCCGCCGCGGGCGTGGATTTACCCAAAAGCATGTTGATGATCACGCTACCCACGCTGGTGATTTGGGGCATGGATGACACCGCCCTGCCCCCATCCCTGATGGACGGATTGGAAGACTATGTGCCCGATCTAACCCTGCAAAAAGTCGCAGGTGCCACACACTGGATCGTGCATGAGCAACCTGATCTGGTCATCGCCATTCTAAGCGAATTTCTGCGTTAGCCCTCGTAAACAGGCCGTATACAGCTATTATTTATATAGCAAAACTTAGCTACCGCCTGCTCAATATGGCGGCGTCTCGCCGTCTGGCCGATCCTTGAAGCGCTTGTGCACCCAGTAATACTGACTGGGATCGACCTCGATATAACGCTCCAGTTCTTCGTTCATGCGCGTGGTATCGCGCTCCAGATCCCCCGTAGGAAAGTCCGCCCAGGCGTCCATCACGTGCACGCGATAGCCCTGCGGCGTCATCTGCGTGACGATGGGCACCACCTTGGCGCGGCCCAGTCGCGCAAAGCGCGACAGCGACGGTACGGTGCACGCGCTGACGCCGAAGAAGGGCACAAACAGCGACTCCGAAGGGTCGAAGTTCATGTCCGGCAACAGATACAACGGCTCGCCCGCCCGCACTGCGGCAATGATGGGCTTGGCACCGTCCAGCCGCGCCACCATCTCGGGTTGGCCAAAGCGCTGGCGGCCCGCGTAGATCCAGGCGTCGGCTTGCGCGTTCATCTGCGGCGAATAAATAGTGACGAAACGCCGCGGCACCTGCTGGGTGAGCGCCGTCCATGCCGCGTCAAGACCCATGAAATGCGGTGCAAACAGAATGGTCGGATCGGCTCCGTCCAACTCTTGCACGCTGCCTTCCAGACGCAGGCGTCGGCGCAACACCGCGTCCGAAGCATGCCAAAGCCAGCCTCGGTCCAGCCAGCTCTGTGCAAACCGAATGAAAACTTGCCTCGTCTGGCGGCTCAGCTCTTGCTGCGACCATTGCGGAAAGCACAGGGTCAAGTTGATCAACACCACACGCCGCCGCGATGCCACCAATACATACAACACCAGACCCAACAAGGCACCCAGCGCGCGCAACAAGGGCAAAGGCAGATACGCCATCCAGACGACCAAGCGCAACGTCACACGGGTCAGCACGTGCGGGAACCCCCACTCGGGGTAAACACCCACATCAGAAACAAGGACAGCATTTTTCGCAAGGCGTTTGGACTGGGATAAAATCGAATGCGTCGCTGAGTTACGGAACTACTTGCAGGGCGACGCACACGGTGGTAATTCAGTAATGGGTTGCCATTGTGCCTTGTCAAAATTGACAATTCTGCTAAAGCGTTCGCTGCAAGCCCCAAAGCCCAAGCAACGCGACTTGATGTTTTTTTGGAGCAAGCAACCATGGCGAACGATTTTCTCTTTACCTCTGAGTCTGTTTCTGAAGGCCACCCCGACAAGGTCGCGGACCAAATTTCTGATGCGATTCTGGACGCGATTTTCAAACAGGACCCAAAATCCCGCGTCGCTGCAGAGACGCTGACCAACACTGGCCTCGTCGTTTTAGCGGGAGAAATCACCACCAATGCGCACGTGGACTACATCCAGATCGCACGCGACACCATCAAGCGCATCGGCTACGACAACACCGAGTACGGAATCGACTACAAAGGCTGCGCCGTGTTGGTGGCCTATGACAAACAGAGCAACGACATCGCCCAGGGCGTGGACCACGCCAGCGACGACCACCTGAACACTGGCGCGGGCGACCAGGGTTTGATGTTTGGCTATGCCTGCAACGAGACACCCGAGTTGATGCCTGCGCCCATCTATTACGCCCACCGCCTGATGGAACGCCAGGCACAATTGCGCAAGGATGGCCGCCTGCCTTTCTTGCGCCCGGACGCCAAAAGCCAGGTCACGATGCGCTATGTGGATGGCAAGCCCCACAGCATCGACACCGTCGTGTTGTCCACCCAACACAGCCCCGACCAGAGCGAGACCAGCACCAAGATGAAGGCTTCATTCACTGAAGCCATCATTGAAGAAATCATCAAACCCGTACTGCCCAAAGAGTGGCTCAAGGACACCAAGTACCTGATCAACCCAACAGGCCGTTTCGTCATCGGCGGCCCGCAAGGCGATTGCGGCCTGACCGGGCGCAAGATCATTGTCGACACCTACGGTGGCGCCTGCCCCCACGGCGGTGGAGCCTTCTCTGGCAAAGACCCTTCTAAAGTAGACCGCTCGGCAGCCTATGCCGCGCGCTATGTCGCTAAGAACATCGTAGCGGCCGGCCTGGCACGCCAATGCCAGATCCAGGTGGCCTATGCGATTGGTGTGGCCCAGCCCATGAACGTGACCGTCTACACCGAAGGCACCGGCGTCATCTCCGACGAAAAAATCGCAGCCTTGGTCAACGAACACTTCGACCTGCGCCCCAAGGGCATCATCCAGATGCTGGACCTGCTGCGCCCCATCTACGAGAAGACCGCTGCCTACGGACACTTCGGCCGCGAAGAGCCCGAGTTCACCTGGGAACGCACCGACAAGGCGCAGATTCTGCGCGCAGCAGCGGGTTTGTAAGACCTTGCGGGACAGACCAAGATTTGCGCAGCAAATTTGCTCTGTCCTCAACTGATTAGATGACTCTATGAAACTCCAGACACAACGCTTCATTGATCGCTGGATAGGCCAGCTTCTGTGTGGCGCGGTGTCGGCGTGGGTGCGCTTTACCGGCCTGTTTGGTGCCCCACCACGACTGGCCATGGCGCCGAAAAATATCCTGGTGATACTGCTGTCCGAGATGGGCAGCATTGTTTTGGCGGGTCCCATGTTTGCGCAGTTGCGACGCTCCTATCCGGGTGCGGCCATCCACATCCTGCAATTGAAGAAAAACCAGGAAGTCACCAAGCTGCTGCAACTCACGCAACCTGAATACATGCACAGCCTGGACGATAGTTCGGGTGGATCCTTGATAAGCGACATCTTCAAGGTCAGCGCGAAGATGCGTCGTTTGGGCCTGGACGCGGTCATTGACTGCGAGTTGTTTTCTCGCGTGAGCGCCCTGCTGTCTTTCAGCACTGGCGCCCCGGTGCGGGTCGGTTTTACGCCACACACGCAGGAAGGCTTGTACCGCGGCAGCTTCATCAACCACGCCATCCCCTATAACCCCTACCAACACATCAGCAAACAATTTTTGTCGCTGGTGGATGCGCTCAATTCCGCTGGCAGCATGCCACGCAACAAGGCCGCGCCGATTCGCAGTCTGCCAATGGACACCGAACTGTCCGTCACATTTTCTGAAGGCGAATTGGCCGCCTACCGCGCCAAGCTGGTGGCTGACCACCCGGTGTCCGCCAGCCGCAAGCTGGTGCTGATGTACGCCGGCGGCGGTATCCTGCCCGAGCGCGCATGGCCCGCCGAACACTATGCACGCGTGGCACAGGGCCTGTGCGCCGCGGGCTTTGCTGTGGGCCTGATCGGCCTGAAGGACGACGCCCAGTTGGCCACAGACCTGATTGCAAAAATCAAGCAGGACGCCTGCATCGATCTCACCGGCTACACCCGCAGCATCCGCGAGCTGCTGATGCTGATGCACGCGGCACAATTGCTCATCACCAACGACGGCGGTCCTGGCCACTTTGCCACGCTGACTCCCATCCAGACCATGGTATTTTTTGGCCCCGAGACCGGCAAGCTTTATGGCCCGCTGGGCACGCGCAACACCGTGCTGGAAAGCGGCATTGCCTGCTCACCCTGCCTGTCCGCCTACAACCACCGCCTGACCTTTTGCGATGGCGACAACCAGTGCCTCAAACGCATTGAGCCCGACCCGGTGCTGGCGGACGCACTGGCATATTTGCGCGGCAATATCGGCAACAACGACAACAACCGAAGCGGGGCGATCCTGGCATGACCGGGGGTGTGAAGAGCGGCTCGGCGCTGCAACGCGCGGTCTTGTGGGCGCTGGGCGTGCTAGAGCGTTACCGTTACATCAAATTTGGCATCGTTGGGGCCAGTGGCACGGTGGTCAATTTGACCATGCTGCACGTAGGCCACGAGTACATCTTCAACCACATTGAAGCCACGTACAACAAGCCCTACCTGTCCTTGGCTGTGGCCATCGCCCTGGCGACGATCAACAACTTTACGTGGAACCGTTTGTGGACCTGGTCAGACCGGGTCATGACACTGGAAAAAGACGAGAGCCCCGGCCCGGTCAGCCCGCGCCTGATTGCCGCCGAATTTGGCCAGTACGCTACGGCCTCGGCCTTTGGCAGCGGTTTGCAATATGTGCTGACGCTGCTGTTGTCCAGCACCATGGACTACCGGGTGGCCAACATCATCGCCATCCTCGCCGCCAGCGTCAGCAACTTTCTGGCCAACGACCGCTGGACCTTCAAGCGCGACAAAGACTAAAAATGTTGCCCCCACACTCCGCCGCTATGCGGGTCGCTGCCCCCCAAGGGGATGCATTTTTGCTTGGGGCGGCCCGGCGCAAAAACTTGCCCCCGCGCGAGCCCCTCCCCTGGTTCTGGTTGGTGCTGGTGGCAATCACTGCGGTGCTGTACATCTTTGGCCTGAACAGCCCCTACGCACCCACCAATGGCGATGAGATGGTCTACATCCACATCGCCCGCATGACGGCAGAGTCCGGCCACTGGTTGCCACTGCAATCGGAGATCATCGCCACGCGCAACACCAAGCCGCCGCTCTTGTTCTGGCAGGCCATCGTGGCCGGCAACTGGGGCCAGCATTGGAGCCTGTTCACGCTGCGCCTGCCCAGTGTTTTTTATACCTTTGCGACCGCTGGGTTGCTGGCCTTCTTTACGCAACGCATCAGTGGGCGCGTGCGAACCGCATGCCTGGCCGCCGTGTTTTACCTGCTATGTTTCTCTACCTTCCGCTATGGGCGCGCCTACCTGACGTCGGCCCCCGAGACCTTTTGGCTGGCGTTGCCCATGTGGTGGTTGCTTTGGTTGCGTGTGCGCTGCACCAAGCCAGTGTCCGCCAGCGCTGGCGGCGGCGACTCTGGCGGAGACTGGCGCGTGTTCACACTCATGGGCATTGCCATGGGCCTGGGTTCTGCATACAAATCCTTCGCCTTGGTCGCCCCGGCTGCGGCCGCCGTCTGGTGCGCATGGCTCTGGAGCACGCCGCGTTTGGGCTGGCCACGCGTGATCCGATGTACCGTGGGCCTGGCCTGGAGCGCCGCGCTGGCGGTCGGCATCTTCGCGTTGTGGTTTGTACTGGACCCAGACCCTGCGTCGGTTTGGCAAGAGTTTGTGGTGGCCGAGAACGCCGGCAAGATGTCCAACACCCAGGGGTATTGGCATGCGGCGCTGTTTGGCGCCTACCCGATGTGGACGCAGTTGCTGGCCTACCCGGTCAATGCCGGCTTGCTGGTCTTAACGGTGCTGGGCTTGGGTTGGGTCGCGCTGAAGGTAGCCTTCAAGCGCCAAACCTATGCACAGCTCACACCCGCGCTGCGCGTGCTCTTGGCATGGGTGGTGGTGTGGCTGGTCGTGTTCACGATACCGAGCCAGCGATCCGAGCGCTACCTGATACCCGCCATGCCCGCCATCGCCATCGCCATGGCACTGGCGTGGGAGAAGATTCCCAAGCCCTGGTTCTGGCTCACGCAGGCAATCGCAATGCCTGCGCTGGTCATGCTGGCGCGCGTTGCTTGGGTCATGGGTGAGATGGAGATTGCCACTGGATACGAAGTTACTATTACTTTGATAGCGGCATGTGTAGGTTTGGCGTGGGCTAGCACCGGTTTTTTCATAAGCCGCTGGACGAAAACTGCCACGTTGATCGTCGTGATGGCGATCTACGCCGCCTTCAGCCTGATGGTGCAACCGCTCAGCGCGCCTGGAGCGGGCTACAGCGCTGCCGTGCAAGCCCATATGCAGGGCAAACGCGTGGCCGTGCCCAACGGCTTTACCGGCCAGTACGAGCGCTACCACTTTGTGCTGCACGGCGCGCGCATCACGCCCTTTGATGCCGAGGGCCGCAACACAGGAGCCTTCAAACCCGAGCTACCGCCTGCCGAACGCCTGCGGTTTTTGCTGGACCAATTTGATGCCGTGGTGTGGCTGCAAGACAGCCTGGACCAGCCCCAACCCAGTTGCCTGCCGGGCTGCACGCTGCTGGGCTCACGCTGGCATGTGAAAAGCCGCCACAAGGATGGTGAGGTGGCGCTAGACAACCTGTGGTACCCGCAACAGTGGTTGTTCCGCCGCGAGTGGCTGGTGGCCAAGAAGCCATGACGGCCTCCCAACACCACAGCGCGGGCTAGTAACTAGCCTGCACTCCCCATCGCCGCAACTTTACGCAAGCTATCGCGGTAGCGCCGACTGATCGGCACGTGGCCCCCATCGCGCATGAGGGCACGCGCATCGCCCGAGTCCAAGGGCTCGATCTGCTGCACATAGTCCAGATTGAGGATGTAGCTGCGGTGCACCCGCACAAAGCGCGCCGGGTCCAGCCTTGCTTCGATGGATGCCATGGTGGCGCGCAATGGGTAGTCATGCGCGCGCACCCGCAGATTGACGTAATTACCCCAGGCCTGCAACCACTCCACTTCGGCAGCAGGCAGTAAAAATTCCTTGCCCAAGGTGCGCACCAAAAAGCGCTCGGGTCGCTCAATCGGCTCCACTGGCGCGCCTGTGTCCGGCGCCTGCAGCAAGCTGGCCTCGCCTTGCAAACGCAATAGCAGCAAGCGGTACAGTGCCACCAGAATCAGCACCGCCGCGTAGCTGCGCACGTCTTTCAGGTATTCGTAGAACAGCTCCAGTGGCCAGTTTCCAAACCCATACTCGGTCCCCTGGTTCGCGTATGCCACCTTGCGCAAGCCGACCATCGCCAATACGTGCACCACGCTGAACACCACGCTGGCCAGCACATGCCAGCGCAGGTTGGTCCGCCAGGTATCCCATTGCAGGCCCACGCGTCGCTCAAACGCGACCACGGCAGGCACCAGCGCCAACAGGACCAGGTTGCTGCTCCACTCCCACACCACTGGCTCCCAACGCGCAAAGCCAAGACCGATGCGCTCTATATCCAGCCATACGGTCACGCTGTTGAGCGAAGCCTGGCCGCAGAAAAAGATGATCCACAGCGCGGGCTCGACCACGTGCTGCCAGGGCCGGTAGCGCGCCAGCCAGGCTTGGGCGTCGGGGCTTGGACTTGAATTGCGGGTTGTCATGGGCCGCAATGGTAGCGGCCGTCACACCAGACCAAGTCGTCCCTGGTCTCACGAGCGGGCAAATTTCGTCCCTATTGCCTGCCGTTGGCCCCTGCCCGCCCCCAACCCGTCACATTTCGCCACCCAAAGGCCGTGTCAGACCTAATCTGGCGCCTCTTCCAACCCTTACCGCAAACTAAACATGAACCGCCGCCACGATATCGACGCCCTGCGCGCCTTGGCCTTTGGCCTGCTGATCCTTTACCACCTGGGCATGCTGTATGTTGCCGAATGGGACTGGCATGTCAAAAGCAGCTACCTGTCCGAGGCGCTGCAACTCCCCATGCTGATGCTCAACCGCTGGCGCATGGACCTCATCTTTTTGATCTCCGGCATCTCAACCGCCCTGCTGATGCAGCACACGAAACGCATGGGCAGTTTTCTGCGCCAGCGCAACTGGCGCCTGCTGTTGCCGTTGGTGTTTGGTATCGTCGTGGTGGTGCCGATACAGCCCTATTGCGAAGGTGTTGCCCACGGCTCGGTTCAGCCCGGTTTTTTGGGCTTTTTGGCGCGCTACTACACCGTCGCCGCCTGGCCCGAGCATGCTTTCGCTGGTTGGCAACATGGCTACACCTGGAACCACCTGTAGTACCTGGCCTACCTGTGGTGCTACACCCTGGTTCTGGTCGTGCTGCAGCCAGTCTTCAACACATACCTTGGACAGCGCCTGCTGTCGGCGTTCGCCGGTCTGCGCGGCGCATGCCTGCTGCTACTACCTGCGTTACCCCTGATGCTGTACACCGTGACGCTGCAAGCGCAGTTCCCGGGCACCAACGATTTGATCCACGACTGGTACATGCATGCCATGTACTTCACCATATTTCTCTATGGCTGGTGCCTGGCCCGCACCGACGCACTCTGGGTAGAACTGCAGCGTCTGCGTAAACCCGCGTTGGTGTTTGCCCTGGTCTGCGGCGGCGCGTACCTGTCCCTGGTGCTGCGGTTCAAGGGCACTGAAGAAATTTCGTTCGCAACGCAATGGCTGATATGGGCGCTGCGCAATGCCTATGTCTGGGCCACGTTGTGCGCGATTCTGGGCTGGGGCCATGCGCTGTTGAACCGGCCGTTCCGCTGGCTTGGGTGGGCGACCCAGTCGGTTTACCCCTGGTACATGCTGCACCAGAGTTTGATTGTGTTGCTGGCGTACTGGCTGGTGCCGCTGAAGCTGGGGCCGACGGTAGAGCCGCTGTTGGTCGGCGTTGGGACCGTACTGGGCTGCTGGCTGCTGACGTCGGGCCTTATCGTGCGTATCCAATGGCTGCGTCCGCTCTTCGGGCTGAAGTCGGTTCAGCGGGCCACGGCGGCAACGAATACCACCGGCAAGGTGGAGGCGTACTAGGGTTCATGCCATCAACAACCTGGTGGCGAAGTAGTGCTGTAAATACCTATTTTGGGTATTAAAAATGAATCCCCGAGGGTGTCATTGGCAAATGGGGCTCTAGCCCTCGAGCAATATACATAGTCCGCTATCAAATATGCAGTATTGATGGCGCAGGCCCCTATCACCCACTCGCGCATTGCAGACCCGCGCGCCTGAGCGACGTCGGCAACACCGAGACAACACACTGACGAGCAGCAGCCCAACCCCATTAAACCGAAATTTGGAATAGTCAATTTGATTTTTTGGTGATTCTCTATTTTACTCAACACAAATACAGTTCACCCATTCGCAAACAACACAGCGAATACCGCAAACAAAACCTAACGCAACCCAAAAGGAAATCACCATGTCCCGTATCAGCATCCCCACCGCCGACCAAACCCTTGACGCGTCCAAACCGCTGTTGGCCGCTGTGCAAAAGCAACTGGGCGTCACGCCCAATCTGATGAAGTTGGTCGGTCACAGCCCCTCTTCACTGGAAGGCTATTTGTCGCTCAACGGTGCGGTCGCCAAGGGCAAACTATCGGTGCAACTGCGGGAACGCATTGCTCTGACCGTGGCCGAATTCAATGGCTGCGACTACTGCCTGTCGGCACACGACTATCTGGGCCGCAACGTCGCCAAGCTCAGCGACGCTGAATTGGGCGCAGCCCGTGACGGCAAATCGGAAGACGCCCGCACCGAAGCGGCCTTGCACTTCGCCTTGCAAGTGTTAAGCACCCGCGGCCATGTGTCGGACGCCGATTTGGCTACCGTGCGCCTGGCCGGCTTTGACGAAGCCAGTGTGCTGGAGATCGTCACCAACGTGGCCTTGAACGTGCTGACCAACTATGTCAACAACGTGGCCCATACCGACATCGACTTCCCCAAAATCAGCGCCCGCTTGGCAGCCTGATCGTTCGACATCACCAACGGAGCAAAACGCCATGGCCTACTCCAGCGACATTGCGTTCACCGCGGCGGTCAAGGCCATCCAGACCCGCAAGGGCTCGCGCCATGCGTATGCGAGCATGGAGCAAGGCGGCGGCTGGCAGACCGACGTCACACCGGAGTTGGCGGCCTTTATCGCGGAGCAGACCAGCATCTATCTGGCCACCGCCAACGCCGATGGCCAGCCCTATATCCAGCACCGCGGCGGGCCAGCCGGATTCTTGCGCGTGCTCGACGCGCACCGCTTGGCGTTTGTCGACTACGCTGGCAACCGCCAATACATCAGCAGTGGCAACCTGGCCGAGAACCCCATGGCCCACTTGTTCTTGATGGACTACGCCCACCGCCAACGCATCAAAATCTGGGGCGAGGCACAGATCGTGGAAGGCGACACGGCATTGACCGCGCAGCTGATGCCCGACGACTACAAGGCCCGCGCCGAGCAGGTGATCGTCTTCACGATCAAGGCGTGGGATGCCAATTGCCCGCAGCATATTCCGGTACGCCTGGAGGCCAAGGACGTACAACGCGCGCTGGATGTGCGCGATGAACGCATCAAGGCTTTGGAAGCAGAAGTAGCGCGGCTAGGGCGGTAGTCTGCGACATTAGGCGAGACGACTAACCCTTGATTCAAGGCGCTGCGGCCAAGGCACCACGCACCGCTTCAATACGTTTGCGATTCAATCCGAGGTCGCTCTTGCCCAAGCGCGAGGCCGAGCGCACTTGAATGACGTTTGCGGTCGGGTCAAACCAGAACTCTACGTCGTCAACGTATTTCATCAACGGAGTGGTGTACTGCGCATACAAATAGTCAGGTGCGTTGGATATGAGCTTTGCACCGTCCATGCCTTCCACAATGCTCTTTAGTTTGGCAATGGTGGTTGGGCCGTCACCGCGCAACGCCAGTGGGGCAATACCGGAATACTTGCGCTGGGGATGGTCTGGGTACAGGTCAGCCTGGCTGCTGACACTGTTGTCTGTGGAGGAGAGTCCTTTGAGTTTGCCTTGCCGCACCCCTAAGTCTGTCGGGGCACTGCCATGCAACATACCCAACTGTCCAGCAACGATGGCACCTACGACAAGCACCGAAACCACGATAACTATCCATTTGATAACCAACATTGCGCGTTCTCCAATGTACTGCGTGGCGGTTGCGACGACTTGTGGACGATCTAACTGTCAACGTCAGTATCGCACCGAGTTGTGGCGTCGCCATCACCGGGAGCACTCAGACTGTTACTCTGGCGACAAGTTATATGGCAAGTTGTTAGGCGATGAAGAATATGTGCGCTCTGCCTAGCGCCTGCTTCGTCTACATCCCGATACACATCTGACGCAGCCATCTGTGTCCAGCCGCACAGTCCTAGCCAAAAGCCGTGCGTAGAGTCGGCCCCGATGGTTCAAGAAAGTCCTTCCCTCAACGGTAGTGGTTTCTTTTCATCGTCGCGGTCTCACATCTGCGGGACTGTGAATCTGTCGTCCGACATCGGGTGGCTTTTTTAACTTAAGGAGTAGTACATGTCCAATAGCAATTCAGGTAGCAATACAGGTCGCGGTTCATCGGATTCGAAGTCCGGCGGTCAACAACAAGGCTCGCACAGCGGCTCTGGCAATGCCAGCAATAAACACGACGCCAACAAGGCGGACCACTCTTCGGAAAAGCAGCAAGACCAGAGTAGCGCCAAGCAAAAGTCCCCCGATGGCAACAAGGGTGGATCGCATGACCAGTCTGGAAAATCGGGGCAGCAAAATCAAAGGAACAACTAAATCTGTTCGCTGATTTCCACACCGGTGGGCTTCGCAATTGCGGAGCCCATTTTTTTTGTCCGCGCAACGCGTTGCCTATATTTTTGTCAGCTATGTGCGCGTCCATACAGAGGCCGATGCCAGACTCGAATAATCTTCGACCCACCTTTTACTTACTTACTCGAGGATTGAATATGTCCACCGCAAAACGCGCTCCTGCCGCAAAGAAGACCAAACCGGCCGTCAAGAGGGCTACATCTGCCAAGGTAGTGGCATCGGCAAAAAAGGGCTCTGATGCAAAGGCCCGACCCCAGTCACAGGACGCGATCGCCATCCTGCGCGCCGACCACACGCTGGTAAACGGGCTCTTTTCTGAGTATGCGAAAACCCGCTCAGGCCCAAGGAAGAAGTCTCTGGTCGCGCAAATCTGCACTGAACTGAGTGTGCATGCCCAGGTTGAGGAAGAGATTTTTTATCCTGCAGTAAAGGCAGCACTGCGCGACAAGGAGCTGGTGCCAGAAGCCACTGTGGAACACGCCACCTTAAAAGATCTCATTGCCCAGGTCGAGGGTAAAGAGCCAGACGGCGAAATGTATGACGCCAAGATCAAGGTCATGTCGGAGTACGTAAAACACCACGTCAAGGAAGAACAAAACGAGATGTTCCCCAAGGCGCGTGCCACCAAACTCGATATGGCAGAGCTTGGCGCACGCATGCTGGCCCGTAAGGAAGAGATCAAACCTCTGAAAGCCGCGCAGGCGCGTCGTACAGGCGTGTTGGCCGGCATCAAAGATGCCATGGGAATAGTTTGATGGCTGACCTGTCGCGCCATGCGCGCGACAGGTTTGGCAGGGTCTGATGATTCAGGCCTAAAGTATTTAAGGGTGTTGGGAATAACCGACACCACAGCTTTTCCACGGTGTTAACTTTGGCGTCTGTAGCAACCTGACGCGCAAGACACCATGATCACTCTGCAAGACTGTCAACAACGCGATAGCGTGGACCCGCTTCGCGGGCTGCGCGATCTTTTCACCATTCCACCCGGCGTCATTTACCTGGACGGCAACTCGCTGGGCATGATACCCAAAGCCGCTGCGGCGCGTGCTGCCGAAGTCATCACACAAGAGTGGGGCACGGGCCTGATCCGCTCGTGGAACAGCGCCGGCTGGTTTGACCTGCCCCAGCGCCTGGGCAACATGATTGCGCCGCTGATTGGCGCGGGCGTTGACGAAGTCGTCACCACCGACACCACGTCCATCAACCTGTACAAGGTGCTGTGCGCCGCGTTGTCCATCGTTGCGCAAGATGCGCCACAGCGCCGTGTGTTGGTCAGTGAGCGCAGCAACTTCCCCACCGACCTCTACATCGCCGAAGGCCTTTGCAAAGAGCGCGGCTACACGCTGCAGCTGGTAGAGCCCGAAGAGATTGCCACCGCGCTCACCGCCGACGTGGCCATCCTAATGCTGACCCATGTGAACTACCGCACCGGCGCCATGCACGACATGGCCGCCGTCACCGCCGCGGCCCATGCGGCCGGCGCGCTGGTGGTGTGGGACCTGGCGCACAGCGCGGGCGCGGTGCCGGTAGACCTGACCGGGGCCCAGGCCGACTTCTCGATTGGCTGCGGCTACAAATATTTGAATGGTGGACCCGGTGCGCCGGCGTTCGTTTGGGTCAACCCCAAGCATGCGGACCGTTTTTGGCAACCGCTGTCGGGCTGGTGGGGGCACGCGCAGCCGTTTGCGTTCACGCCTGACTACAAACCCGCCGCAGGCATCACGCGATACCTATGCGGTACCCAACCTATCGTCAGCTTGTCGCTGCTGGAATGCGGGTTGGACGGCTTCAAGGCTACCGAGGCGTTAGGTGGCATGGCAGCGTTGCGCACCAAGTCGCTGGCGTTAACCGATCTGTATATCCAGTTGATAGAAGAGCGTTGCAAAGGCTACGGCCTGGGCTTGGCCACGCCGCGAGAACACACTCAGCGTGGATCCCAGGTGTGCCTGACACGCGAACACACTGCCGGTGGTGTACTGGGGTCTGGCGCATTCGCCATTGTGCAAGCTTTGATTGCGCGCGGTGTGATTGGTGACTATCGCGCGGGTGACGGTGGCGTCCACAAGGACATCTTGCGCTTTGGTTTCACACCGCTGTACATCGGTTTTGAAGATGTGTGGCATGCGGTGGAGCATTTACGCCAGATCCTGGAAACCGAAGAGTGGAAGAAGCCCGAGTACAACCAAAAACACGCGGTTACCTGACATGAGCGACATACCATCTGGATGCCCCATGCACGCAGCCCCTTCGGCTGGCGAATCCATCGTCGCCGAAGAAAAAGCCCAGCTCGACTTCAGCAACACCATGAGTTATGGCGACTACCTGCAGATCGACACCATCTTGTCGGCGCAAAAGCCACTGTCGCCCACGCACGATGAGATGCTGTTCATCATCCAGCACCAGACCAGCGAGCTGTGGATGAAGCTGATGCTGCACGAGCTGCAAGCCGCCATACGCCACATCGCGCAAGACGACTTGCCGCCGGCCTTCAAGATGCTGGCGCGGGTCAGCAAGATCATGGAGCAACTGGTGCACGCCTGGGATGTGCTGGCCACGATGACGCCGCCGGAGTACAGCGCCATGCGGCCGTACCTGGGCCAGAGTAGTGGCTTTCAGAGCTTTCAATACCGCTGCATCGAATTCGCGATGGGCAACAAAAACGCCGCCATGCTCAAACCCCACGCCCATGCGCCCGAACGCCTGGCCCTGGTGCAAGCCGCTTACGAAGCGCCTTCGCTGTATGACGAAGCCTTGCGCCTGATGGCGCGCCGGGGTTTGCCCGTGCCAGCATCGCACACGCAGCGCGATTGGTCACAACCCTATGTGGCCAGCAAAGAGGTGGAGGATGCCTGGCTTCAGGTCTACCGCAAACCCGAGAGCAACTGGGACCTGTACCAACTGGGCGAAGAGCTCACTGATCTGGAAGACGCCTTTCGCCTGTGGCGCTTCCGCCATGTGACTACGGTGGAGCGCATCATCGGCTTCAAGCGCGGTACCGGCGGCACGGGTGGTGTGAGCTATCTGCGCAAGATGCTGGACGTGGTGTTGTTCCCGGAGATATGGTCGCTGCGGACGGAGCTATAAGCAAAACGTGCCTCTAGCCCTCATGGAGTATGCGTAAGCAGCTATATATTTTGTAGCGATCCGTGCGTAGCAATCCTTCTGGCGCACTGTGCTGACCGCTACGGCTTTCATCGTCATATCGGCGCTCACCGTCTGGCAACTGGGTGCAGCCATGTTTTTGACCGGGCTAAGCACCGCAGCCAGCGGCGCGCTCTATGTCCTGTTGCCGGTTGATCTTGCACCCTCATTCCCGGTGTTTGCAGTGGGCTACATCAGCGCCGTGGCTCTGGGGCTGCTGCCCTACCGGTTGGTCTACAACATTCTTCCGTTTGCCGTTTCCGCTGTCACCCTGGTGCTTCTACATCTCGCTTCGCGCAGGAATCAATTGGAGGGTGGGTAACGTGCAATTAGCGCCTGCTGTTTGAAATGGTGTTGCTGTAGTGCCCGCCACCCTACCGGTTTATGCCCCAGGCGCCGCATTGCGTCGCC
>JBBQBG010000043.1:0-19329 GCA_038317285.1 Burkholderiales bacterium
GATCAGCGATAGCCAGCCGTTGGGCACACACAGCGCAACCGCGATCAAGCCCGCGGAGAATAGAGACGCCAGCGGCGTGTTAGCACCCGCCGCGTAGTTGACCGCCGAGCGTGAAATGCTGCCCGTCACGACAAAGCCGCCGCTCACCGCACTGGCCAAGTTGGCCGCGCCCAAGCCCAGCAATTCGCGGTTGGTGTCAATGCGCTCATTGCGCTTCTGGGCCAAAGACTGAGCGGCCGACTGGCTGGCAAGAAACACCATGAAACCAATCACCAAAGACGGCAGCAGCAAACTGCGCCAGTGCTCGGACGACAGCGACAAGCCCATGACTGGCAGGCCTGCGGGAATCTGCCCAACCGTCTGCATGCCCGTGGCATCAGGCCCCAGCACAGCCACCGCGACGGTCGCACCCACAATCACCGCAATCGGTGCCAACTTGGGCAGTATGTCGGCCACCCAGCCGCCTTGCGCCCTCAACAACGGCGGCAAGCTGGAGCGCGCCAACACCAGCAACGCCACTGACACCACACCGACCACGGCACTGGGCAGGTGGATGGCTGCAATACTCCAATCATGCGAGAGCCCCAACAGGGGTTTGAGCTGCCCCACCGAAATGATCACTGCCGCGCCGCTGGTAAAGCCGCTCATGACCGGGCGGCTGAAGAAATTGGACAAGAACCCCAGCCGCAACACGCCACACACAAACAGCACCAGGCCCGCCAGCAAGGCCAGTTGCTGTGACAGCGCCCCGTATAGCGCACTGCCCGACGGAGCCAGCGCACCAACGGCCGTGCCTACCATCAGTGAGGTGATGGCCATCGGCCCCACCGACTGCACCATGCTGCTGCCGAACACCGCATAGGCCACAGCGGGCAGCAGGCTGGCATACAGACCGGTCACCGGTGGCAGCCCTGCTACCAGCGCATAGGCCATACCCTGGGGAATGAGCATGAGCGCGACGATGACGCCAGCGCTGATGTCGCCTGCCAAGAGTTCTTTGCGGTACTGTTTAAGCCAGTGCATAAGCGCCCGGGACTATTGCCGCCGCACAGCCGACCACCTCACGGTTTTTGGTCGACGGATGCCAGCCACTTGGCCAGCACCGAACGCAACACCCCGATCGCCAGCGGCTTTGACAGGAAGTCATCCATGCCAGCGGCATAGCAGCGTTGGCGGTCTTCTTCAAAGGCATCGGCGGTCAACGCGATGATGGGAATGCGGGGCTGCTCGTTCGCAGCCTCCCATTGGCGAATGCGCTCCGTGGCCGTGTAGCCGTCCATGACCGGCATGTGGACATCCATCAGCACCAAGACAGGCTGCTGCAGATTGGCTGGGCGCTGGGTGACCATATCCAGCGCTTTTTGACCATCGCCTACCAGTTGCATCGTCAAGCCCAGGCGTGCTGCAAATGACTGCATCACCATCGCGTTGATCGGGTTGTCTTCCGCCACCAAAATGTGGCCTTGCAAGGCGCCGCTCGAACCCAACGGATCTGACTTGGGAGGCGTCGTATCGCGCGCTGCACCACCGTCCTGTGGCACACCCACAACTACCTCTGCAGGAACCTTGAACCAAAACCGTGTGCCGCGTCCGGGCTCACTCTCCACGCCCACTTCACCACCCATGGCCTGCGCTAACGTGCGCACGAGTGAGAGCCCCAACCCCGTTCCACCGAACTCCCGGGTGATCGAACTGTCGGTCTGAGAGAAAGGCTTGAACAACAGGCCTATGTCTTCCTGGGCGATGCCAATGCCCGAGTCTGTGACCGAAAACTCCAGCAAGGCCCGCCCATTATCACGGCTACGCTGCGCACAGGCGATGTGCACACTGCCCGCTGTGGTGAACTTGATGGCGTTGCCAACCAGGTTAGACAGCATCTGCGCCAAGCGGTGCACGTCGCCCTGGTAATACTGGTCCGCGGGGCCCTGCCACTGGCAGTTGAGTTGCAAGCCCTTCGCCTGTGCTGCGCCAGAGAACAGGTTGCGCGTATTGCCTAACAGAGCCGCCACCTCGAAGGCCTTGGACTCCAGCTGCAGTTTGCCCGCTTCGACCTTTGACAAATCCAGTATGTCGTTCAACAACTCCAGCAGTGTTTGCCCACTGGTCAAAATGGTCTGCACGTATTGGACGCGCTCGCGCTCGGCCAAACCGGGCGCCAGCAATAGTTGGGCCATGCCCAGCACGCCGTTCATGGGCGTGCGAATTTCGTGGCTCATGGTGGCCAGAAAGCGGCTCTTGGCAATATTGGCGGCCTGCGCACTGTCGCGCGCCTCCTTCAGGCTGCGTTCGCTGGCAGCCAGTTCGGCAGCGTTCTGTTGCGCTGCGCGGATGGCGCGACGGCCTTCCAGCGCGTGGGCAGCGGCGGTGGCCAAGTTGCTGACGATCTCACGCTGCGTGGTATTGAGTTGGCGTGGCTCGCGGTCTATGACACACAGCGTGCCGATGCGGCTGCCATCGCTCAGCACAATGGGTGCGCCCGCGTAAAAGCGAATATCAGGTGCGTCGGTCACCAGGGGGTTGTCGGCAAAACGCACGTCGCGTGTTGCGTCCGGTACTTCAAATAGCTCGTCGTCCAAAATGGCGTGCGCGCAAAAAGCAATGTCGCGCGATGTTTCAGATACGCCCGGCAACCCCAGATTGGCCTTGAACCATTGACGTTCGCTGTCCACCAGACTGATCAGCGAAACGGGAACCCCACATACCAGCGACGCTACCTTGATCAGCGCGTCGAATTCTTCTTCTGGACCTGAGTCGAGCACATCCAGCGCGTGCAGCGCCGCCAGCCTTGCGAGTTCTGTTGCCGGGAGTTGTGCAATTTCCATGGCCTACTGTACGCCTTCTAGCTGGTGCGCGGCCAATGCGTCTTGAAGCAACGCCAGTGCCTGCTCGCTGTCAAACGCGTTCACTGCGGCCTGCAGGGCAACAAATTGGGATGTAAATGCCGCACGGAACAGCGGCGCATGTTCTTTGACAAGGCGCTCGGCATTGCCATCGTCATTCCTCAGCATGGTTTCCAATTCTTGGCAGATCTGAACCAGCAGTGGCAAGTCCACCACCACCGCCTGGCCGTTAGCGGTAGAGACGGTGTCAGGTGGCAATGCTTTGTGGATGGCCGCAATCTGTGCGCCCAGTGTCGCAGCCAAGGTCTGGAGCGCGGCGAAATGCAAGTCCGCGTCGGCAGGGGCGCGCAGTGCCTCCTCCATCACCGCAGCCGTACGTGCAACTTCGGCCGCCGCAATATTGCCGGCAAGGCCCTTCAGCGTGTGCGCCAACCGTGTCGCTGTAGTCAAGTCGTGGGCGGCCAGGGCCTGGGCCATGGCCCGCGGCGTGTCGGCCTGCGCATCGGCAAAGGCCCTCAACATGGCCAGGTAGCGGTGCTGCTTGCCCATGACACGGCGCATGCCCGCCGCCTGGTCCAGGCCTTCTACAAAAGCGGGCATGGCTTCAGATGGCTCGCTGGGTTTGGCTAGCACGTACGGCGCAGCGTCGGGCGGCGCCACGTCGGCCCCACGGCGGGGTGCAATCCAATACACCAGTACACGGAACAGTTCGTCAGGGTCAATCGGCTTGGTCACAAAATCGACCATGCCGGCCACCATGCACTTCTCTTTGTCTGAAGCCATAGCATTGGCCGTCATTGCCACAATGGGCACAGCATCACCCTGCAGGGTGGCGCGTATGCGGGTAGTGGCCTCCAGGCCGTCCATGCCCGGCATTTGCATGTCCATGAGGATCATGTCGTACGCCTGGCCCGATGCGAAGGCAGACTGCGCCATATCACAGGCTATGCGGCCGTCGTCCGCTATGTCGACCAAGAAGCCCGCGTCGCGCAGCAACTCGCTGGCCACCTGTTGGTTCAGGGCATTGTCCTCGGCCAGCAAGATGCGGGCGCCCCGAACGCCTTGCAAGGCGATGGGTGTCACGCCGCTAAGCGCATTTATTGAGGCACCCAGCCTGTGCAAGCTACCACCCAGAATATCCATCAAGGCATCAAACAGCTTAGAGGGAGCAACGGGCTTGGTCAGGGTCGCGCGTATTTGCAAGTCGTCTACTGCGGCGGCCGTCACGTTTACCTCATCACCATGCTGATGGGTCAGTGCGACCAGTTTTGGCATGCGCGCCAAGGGCAGAGTTCTAAGGCGCCTTGCCGTGGCTGCGCCATCCATACCCGGCATATGCCAGTCGAGCAGCACAACGTCATAGTGCTGGCCCGCGGCATCGGCCCGTGCAATCTCTTGCAGCGCGGCGTCCCCCGTATCGGCCGTGGTCGCTACAAAGCTCATCCAACTCAGCATTTCAGACAAGACTTGGCGGGTGTTTTCCACATCGTCTACGACCAATACCCGCCGTCCACGCATGTCGTTTTGCAATTCCAGCCGACGGGTGTTGCGGCTGCCCAGCTCCAGCTCCACCGTGAACCAAAAGGTAGAGCCCTTGCCGGGCACACTGCGCACGCCCACATCACCACCCATTTGCTGGGCCAGCACTTTGGTGATGGACAGTCCCAGACCCGTGCCGCCGTACTTACGGGTGGTGGACACGTCGGCTTGCTGAAAGCTGTGGAACAGGTGGCCGATCTGTTCTGCCGACAGGCCAATGCCGGTGTCTCGCACTTCAAAACGCAGCACCACGTGCTGGTCAGGCTTTTTTTCTTGCAGCCGCACCAGAATGTCAATCTCGCCTGCATCAGTGAATTTCAGCGCATTGCTGGCGTAGTTGATCAGCATCTGGCTCAAGCGCAACGCATCGCCTTTAAGCGCATCGGGCACGTCATGGGCCACGTCAAACA
The DNA here is from genome assembly GCA_038317285.1 of Burkholderiales bacterium. Taxonomy (GTDB): domain Bacteria; phylum Pseudomonadota; class Gammaproteobacteria; order Burkholderiales; family Burkholderiaceae_C; genus Allorhodoferax. The sequence continues at coordinate 4,790 of JBBQBG010000043.1, forward strand.
GTAGTTCCAGCCCTTTGTCTTCAGCTTTGTCACCCAGCAGGTCCGCCACCTTAATCAGCAAGCGCTCAAGACTGAACTCGCCCACCTCCAACTCCAGCCTACCGGCCTCCACCTTGGACAACTCCAAAATGTCATTGATGATGGCCAGCAAATGCTGGCTGGACTGTTGGGCTTTTTGCAGGTAGTCGCGCTGCCGCGGAGTGAGCTCGGTCTTGAGGGCCAAGTGGCACATACCGATGATGGCGTTCATTGGTGTGCGGATTTCGTGGCTCATATTGGCCAGAAACGCCGACTTGGTGGCCGTGGCCGCCTCCGCCTTTTGGCGCGCCTGCGCGGTATCGCGCAGCGCGGCGTGCAGTTCCACGTTTTTAGTTTCCACCTCACCCAGTGCGCGGTTCTTTTCTGAATCAAATATGCGTGTGTGGATCAACAGCGTGAAAACCAACCCGATCTGACAGGCGGCAAAGAAAAACCCGGAATACTCTTTGTTGAACTCCATCGGCAATGCAAAGCCCAGCATTCCAACCACACCGAAGGCCAACACATACACAGAATTGACGAACAACCAGAACAGCGTGTTGCGGTTGAAGCCTAGCATCAGGGTTGCAGTGACGGGCCCAAAGGCAAACCAGGGTATGACGGGCGAATACAAACCGCCCGAAAAATAGGTGCAGCCGGCCACAGCCACCATTGTGTTGGTACAAAGATACACATTGGCCGCCACTGTGTAGCTACCGCCCTTGGCGATATAGACCAGATTGGACAGCAACAGCAGGCCGTTGAGAGCCATGATGTATATGCCCGGTCCAAAATCGATGGCCCAGCTAACGAATACATAAAAGACAGAGAAGAACACTACGGCCCAGTTGAACTGGACCAGTAGCGTGAATTTTTTGTCCGCCGCCAGCAAACGCGCGGCGTCCACTTCCGGCCTGGTTGCGTCACTCCGTCCTGGCGCACTGGATCTAGGTAACATCAAGGTGAACTCCCGTGTGAATCCAATTCTTTTCTATTTTTTTTAGTGTGTCTGCATAACAGGGCACGATCATCGCCAAATTTCGGACGTTCGGCAATGCCGGATTACTCAGTCGGGTGAATGTGACATTGGTGAGTTTGCGGTCAGGTTAGAATACGGGCCTCTGGAAGCTTGGCCGAGCGGTTTAAGGCACCGGTCTTGAAAACCGGCGAGGATGTGAGTCCTCCGTGAGTTCGAATCTCACAGCTTCCGCCACCGAGCCTTGTCCCTCAAGGGCTCCCGGGCAGATGGGGCCTTCTACCCATCACTCTACCCATCGTTTTGCCTGATACGTTGTGAGACGGACTGACGTGAGCTGGCGTTCGCGTGGATCACGACGCCCTAATACTCCCCGACCGCGGCATAAGTTCTGAATTGCCCACCCCAGAACTCAACTTCGTACAAGCCACTTATATTGTCCTCAGGCGCAATAACTCGCCGAATCGTGATCCCTGGGCCGCGCCCGAACTCCACCCCGTGCAATCGAATCATCTGTACGAATTCTGTGCCCTCCGCTTCGCGCAGTGGGAAGAAAGTCACAAACTTTGGCGGTTCAATGAATTTTCCGCTTTCAACATAGGTTAACCCTCGGACGATCTTCTCGGTAATCCTACTGAAGTACTCTGCTGGTATCAGAAATGGGATTGGATCGGAACTAGCACGGGCAGCAGACTCGCCAGCGGTCGGATACACCTGTGCGTCGTCAATTGGCCCGCGATAGATGCTCTCCGTAACACGTTTCGCAGCTAATGCTCGCGCCCTGGCGTCTACTTCGTTCCGCGCAAACTCAGGCCTCAGCGAACGCAACACTTTCGCTGGTATTCCAGCAGTCGCGTGTGCCTTGGGATCCAGTGTCAAAGCTACAAGTGACAGAAACCTACTCTCTATTCGGCCTAAAGCAGAGTTGCACTTAAGACAACTAGGAACTTTCCATTTGTCTATGTTCGCTGGGGTTGATTCCGGATACCACCCAACCGGAAACACGTGGTCCCAGTTTCGCTCAACTGAGTCAGCTAAACAGTGGACACACTTGCCACGAATGGGACGCTTTGCCATTAGGTGATTGTGCCACTGCAAGCCTCTTTCAGCAGTCAAACTATTGTGGCTTGCTACATTGAAACTGGCCTAGACATTTCTCCCATCTATTGTGAAGTCTCAAAATTCCGAGTGGAGTAGCCTGAAAGTAAATAAGATCGATTGTTGGGGCAACACCTCCGCAGTGGCCCAACCAAACGAAGGACTTCAGATGACAAGTGCATGCAAATACATGATGGCGGAGGGCGGACTGCGTTTCTTGCGTAATTGGAGCCTTCGGCTTACGCCACCAGCTGATTTCAACGATCCTTTCGAGCTACGCCCTCCCTCGGATCGAATTTTCACCGAGGCTTACGTAGATCTGGAATTTCAGAATGCAGCCCCTCAAATGGCAATAGACAATTTGACCGAGCTGCTGACTTCTCATCTAGGCAATCATCTATCGCGCGAAGAAATTGCCGAACTTGCGACCTGCATGGTCACGCCTGTCAACGCACAGTCTCAAGACCGAATTCTGAAGAAACTTTCTCACAAAATCCCTAGCTTTTCACGCACTGTTTTTCTTCGACTCCAGAAACAAATTCAAGAACAGTGGCCCGCAATGATGCAGCAGGCAAAAGTCGCTGCGGCTACTGTAATCCCCAACTTCAATTCGATCGCGAAGCTGGGATTCACTGAGACCCTTCCCGGAATCCTAGGTGTTCTTTGCCTGAGCCGGAACGCAAATCAAGCGCTGATGTGGGCCCACTACGCCGACAGTCACAAAGGCATGATGTTCGAATTCGATGCTGCTCATTCCACATTCAATCGCAAGCGCTCCACCGACGACGACCTTGGATATCTGCGTGCCGTTACTTACTCGCAAAATAGACCCGAATTAACTATGGCCGTCATAGACGGCGACAACGCCTTTGAAGTATTTGCTTTGACGAAGGCAGACCAGTGGAGTTACGAAGAGGAGGTTCGATTTCTGTGGCCGCTAAAGCTTGCCGACCAGCAAGTGGAAACGAAGGCAGGACCAATTGCGCTGCTCAAATGTCCTAGCAGCGCAGTGGTTTCCATCACATTGGGGTGCAAGTGTTCAGAAGAATCACTGCGTGAAGTACATCACACTCTTCTCAATAGCCCTGATACGGCACACATAGTAGTCCGCAAAGCTGAGCTTGACGAAAATGAGTTCAAGCTGAATTACCGAACCCTATGGCCTACGAACTAGTGTTGCCTCTACCAATTGTCTGGCTTGTTACTTAGAACTTATCCGTAAATAATGTTTACGTCCAATTTGATCTTGCGTAGTGCCATGATGGATGCAGCCAAGTGGTTCAGCGCGATGAAACTGCGGTCAAGCTTCTCGTACCGCACCAAGAGTTTACGGAATCGGTTGAACCAGCTGTGCGCCACCTCGACCACCCAGCGTCTGGCCTTCTTCTTTGGATCGTTCTTGAGTTCGTCGGCTTCTTGTCCCCGTCCTTTGACATGTGGGATGTAGCCATGCTCCTCAATGATCTTCAAGGCAGGCGCACCGGTGTAACCTGCATCCGCGCACAGGTGCTTACTTCTCCTTTGAGGCGGGTTGGGTCTGTTGACCATCACACCGTCGAGTACAGCACCGAGTTGCGAGACGTCATGGCGATTCGCCCCTGTCACGACGAGCGACAACGGGACGCCACGACCGTCCACCAGCAAATGGCGTTTGCTCCCATTTTTTCCCCCGGTCCGTTGGATTGGGCCCAACGCTTTCCTGTGCCATGGGTGCCTTCATCATGGCACCATCAATGCTTTGCCATCGCCAGGCGATGCCCTCAAATTCGTCGTACTCGGCAAGGCCGAGCCGCCAAAGACTCTCAAACACGCCAGCCTTTTCCCATTCAAGAAAGCGGGCATGTATTGCACTGGCACTGCCAAAACGTTCGGCGGGTAGCGCCTTCCACTGACAACCCGTTCGCAAGACATAAACGATTGCCTCAAAAACGAGTCTTGGATCTTTGGGCTTGCGACCTCCACCAGCCTTGCGCGTGTAGTTTTGATCTTCCACGCGCTGCCGCAGTGGGATCAGAGTCTCCACACGCTGCCAAAATTCGTCAGTCACTTCCCAGGATTTGGCCTTTGCCATCACAACTCCAAACGCGGCACTCGCGTATGGAAAGTGATTATCCTTTATTTACGGATAAGTTCTAAGGCAGGTCAAACAAGTACATCGAATGCTTCGCTACACCGAAGTCGCAGTTGCAGTTGCAGTTGCAGTTGCATAGAATTTGGCGATGTCATTGCCAACCATAGCGCCGGATGTAGAAACGCTTCATGACTGTGGTGAGTGCGCCATAGCCCAGCAGAATCGCGACCAGCCAGCCGTAATAGGCCAGTGGCAGCGCCTGTAGCTTAAAGTAATCGTCCAATGGCCCCAGCGGCAGCCAGAGCCCCAAGGCCATGATGCACACTGTCATCGCCATCAGCGGCGCCGCAGCATGGCTCTGCACGAAAGGCAGCTTGGGCGTGCGGAGCATGTGCACCACCAGCGTTTGGGTGAGTAGACCCACCACGAACCAACCAGACTGGAACAGCCCTTGTTGCGCCAGGCTGTTGGCGTCAAACACCCACCACAGGGTTGCAAAGGTAAGAATATCGAACAGTGAACTGATTGGCCCAAAGAACACCATGAAGCGACCAATGTCGGACGGGTTCCACTTCAGCGGTTTGGTAACTAGTTCGGGGTCAACGTTGTCGAACGGGATGCCAGTTTGGCCAATGTCGTACAGCAGGTTCTGCACCAGCAGTTGCAGCGGAAGCATGGGCAGGAAGGGCAGAAAGGCGCTGGCCACCAGTACGCTCAGCACGTTGCCAAAGTTACTGGATGCCGTCATACGGATGTACTTCAGCATATTGCAAAAAGTTGTGCGGCCTTCGACCACGCCGTCGTCTAATACCAGCAGGCTCTTCTCCAAGAGGATGATGTCGGCCGCTTCCTTGGCGATATCGACCGCGCTGTCCACGCTGATGCCGATGTCGGCCGCACGCAGTGCTGGGGCGTCGTTGATGCCGTCGCCCATGAATCCGACCACGTGGCCGCTGGCTCGTAGCGCGCGCACGATGCGCTCCTTGTGCAACGGCGTTAGCTTTGCGAAGATATGGTGCGTTTCAGCGGCGGCTTTCAACGATTCCTCGCTCATAGCCTCGACCTGTGCACCGAGCAGCACGCTGTCTGCGGGTAGTCCGACCTCGCGGCATACCTGGGTCGTCACCAGGTCGTTGTCGCCGGTCAGCACTTTCACTGTGATGCCGTGGGCGGCTAGCTTCTTCAACGCCGGTGCAGCCGACTCCTTGGGCGGGTCGAGGAAGGCGATATAGCCAATCAGGGTGAGTCCGCTCTCGTCAGCCACCGAATACGTGGTCTGGCTCGGCGCAAGGGTCTTTACGGCGACAGCCACGACGCGCAACCCCTCGGCATTAAGACGCGCCGTGACGGCCTGTGTGCGCGCCAACATGGCGGCGTCTAGCGGTTGCGTGGGCATCGTGCGCTCGCCGTCCAAACTGGCGTCTTGTGGGTCCGGTGTGCGCACATGGGTGCAAATCGCCAGAACCTCCTCTACAGCACCCTTGCAGATCAACTCGTGGTGCTGGTCCTTGCCGGCCAGCAGCGTCGCCACGACTACCGACATGCGCCTGCGCTCGAAGTCGAAGGGAATCTCATCCACTTTGCGATACGCCTCCTTCAGTTTCAACTCGGCTGCGAGCTCCACGTGGTCGAGCACCGCGCGATCCAGCAGGTTCTTCAGCCCGGTCTGGTAGAAGCTGTTAAGGAAGGCAAAGTTCAACACTTCGTCTGTGTCTTGACCATAGGCATCAGCGTGGCGCGCCAATGCGACCTTGTCCTGCGTGAGCGTGCCGGTCTTATCGGTGCAAAGGATGTCCATCGCTCCGAAGTTCTGGATGGCGTCCAGCCGCTTGACCACCACCTTCTTGCGCGACAGGAGCACCGCGCCTTTGGCCAACGTGCTGGTAACGATCATCGGCAGCATCTCCGGTGTCAGCCCCACGGCCACCGACAGCGCAAACAGGAAGGCCTGCAGCCAGTCGCCTTTGGTGAAGCCATTGACCAGAAGGACAATCGGCACCATCACCGCCGCGAAACGGATAAGCAGCCAGCTGACGCTGTTTACGCCCGCCTGAAAGGCGTTAGGCGTTGTTTCTGTGGCGGTAGCGTGTGCCGCCAGCGTGCCGAAGTAGCTACGCCCTCCGGTTGCCACTACTAACGCGGTAGCAGTACCCGATGTGACATTGGTACCCATGAACACCAAGTTGCGCTGGTCGAGCGGGCTGACGGGCTCGGCCGTGCCAAGAGCCGGCGCACCCTGCATGAACTTCTCGACCGGCAACGACTCGCCAGTCATCGCCGACTGGGCGACAAATAGGTCTCGCGCGGTGAGCACCCGACAGTCAGCAGGGATCATGTCTCCCGCCGACAGAGCCACCACGTCGCCCGCAACCAATTCTCGCAAGGCAATATCTTGCGACCTGGCGGCCGACGGTGGTGTCGTGTCCGCGTTGCGGCGAATCACGGTGACCGTGTTGCTGACCATTGCCCGAAGGCTCTCGGCGGCGTGATGCGACCTGCCCTCCTGGACAAAACGGATCACGGTGCTCAAGCACACCATAAAGCCAATCACGACCGCAGCCTTGCTGTCTGCGCTCAGGAACGAAAGCGCAGCGAGCGCCGTTAATAGCACATTGAATGGATTCAAAAAGCAACGCCACAGGTGTAGCCATCCCGGCATCGGCGGCTCGTGCGCAATCTCATTGGGTCCGTCCCGGACCAAACGGCGTGCGGCCTCGCTCACGTCCAGCCCATCTGCTTGCGATTGCAGGCGCGCCAGCGCTGCCGCGGGCTCATCTTGTGCCGCTGTCAGCAAGGCCTGACTGAGCGCGCGCGCGTATGGAGTACCAACGCTGACATCTGGTGACGATTCGGGCGCTGCAGCCAGCGCATCGAGCAAGGGGCGCCGCTCGAAATGTCGCAACACTCGGCGGCGACGCAGAAATGTGCTGAAGCCCTGGGTGAAAACTCTATGCATGCGTGGCTCAGTTAGTGTTTTACCCAGAGGAGACCTCCAGGGATCGTTGATACGGCAGTCGCCGGACGCCTGCCGAGGCCGAAGTTCAGGTTAGAGATCATCACGTCTTCTCTCCGTTGGGTGGCGCACTCTAACGCCAGATGCATCGTGCAATTCGAAAATGAGTAACTGGGCAGGGCAGTACTGGGTGTACCAACGAACAGACCAGAACCATCGCGCACAGCAGACTGACATTGTCGGACAGCCCGGCCCTTGTTGGCGCCGAATCCCCCTCGCATATCGGGCCTATCTGAACGGTGCGAGGGACTACATGAACCCGCCAACACTTAACTACTGATATGGAAAGATCACATGAAGGCACTCGTCATGCTCAGCGACATCCTTCCCACGGCCATGGAGTGCGGTGTGCTCAATGGCAAGGTGCAGCCCGGCAGCAGTGTGGCTATCGTCGGCTGCGGACCGATTGGGCTGGCGGCTTTGCTCACTGCCAAGTTCTACTCTCCGGCCGAGATCATCGCCATCGACCTCGACGATGGACGCTTGGCCGTGGCCAAGGGCTTCGGCGCCACTGCCACCATCAACAGCAGCGACAGCATGGCCGCACAAGCGGTGATGAAGTTGACTGACCAGCGCGGCGTGGACACCGCCATTGAAGCGGTGGGCGTGCCCGCCTCCTTCGAGTTGTGCCAGCAGATCATCGCCGCTGGCGGCACCATTGCCAACGTCTGAGTACATGGTGTCAAGGTGGACCAACTCCTTGAGGCTTACGAGACCTTTGCACACGCTGCCGAAACGCACGCGCTCAAAGTGCTCATCACAGTTTAACAACCTGAAAGTACCTATGAAATCCTCCTACCAAAGCATCAACCCCAACACCGGCAAACTGCTCAAGAGCTTCGAACATTTGAGCAATGCGCAGCTCGAAAAGGCGTTGGCTGTATCGGACAGCTGCTTTCAGACCTGGAAGCACAAGAGCTATGCCGAGCGCGCGGTGATCCTCAACAAAGCGGCCGCATTGATGCATGCCCACGTCGATGACTTCGCCAAGCTTGCAACGCAGGACATGGGCAAGCGCATCAATGAATCCCGTGGAGAAGTCCAGTTCAGCGCCGATATCCTGGCTTACTACGCACAGCACGCTGAGGCATTCCTTGCGCCAACGAAGCTGCACCCCAAAGCCGGGGAGGCACACATGGAGAACTCACCCATGGGCGTGCTCTTCTGCGTCGAGCCCTGGAACTTCCCCTACTACCAGCTCGCGCGTGTAGCCGGATCGCAGTTGATGGCTGGCAACACGCTGGTGGTCAAACATGCCGGCTGCGTGCCACAGTGCGCGATCGCCTTCGAAAATCTCCTGCTCGATGCTGGCGCGCCCGTGGGCGCCTACACGAATTTGTTGATCTCGCACGAACAATGCAACACGGTCATTGACGACCCCCGCATCAAGGGCGTTGCGTTGACCGGCAGCGTGGAGGCGGGACGCAGCGTAGCGGCCAGAGCCGGGCAGAACCTGAAGAAGTCCACCATGGAACTCGGCGGCAGTGACGCCTTCATCGTGCTGGACGATGCCGACATCGACACCGTGATTCCTTGGGCCGTCTGGGGCCGCATGTACAACGGTGGACAAACCTGCTGCGCGGCCAAGCGCTTCATCGTACTGGAGGCCGTCGCCGACAGCTTCTTGTCGAAGTTCAAGACTGCGCTGGAAGCCCTAAAGCCCGGCGACCCGATGGACGAGAGCACCACACAAGGACCGCTCTCTACCGAAGCCGCGCTGCTACAGCTGCTGGCGCAGGTGGACGCTGCAGTAAAGGGCGGCGCCAAGCTGCTGATGGGCGGAAAGCGCATCGACCGGCCAGGATGGTTCATGCAGACGACGATCCTTACCGACATCCACCCTGGTAACCCGGCCTTCAGGGACGAGTTTTTTGGCCCGGTCGTCTCGTTCTATCTCGTCAAGGACGAAGACGAGGCCATCTTGCTCGCCAATGATTCCGACTTCGGCCTGGGTGGCTCGGTTTGGACGAAAGACGAGGCGCGCGGCAAACGCATCGCAAGCCGCGTGGACACCGGGATGATGTTCGTCAACAACGTCGGCTGGAATGACGCAGAGCTGCCATTCGGTGGCATCAAGAACTCCGGCTATGGCCGCGAACTGGGCAACTTGGGTATCCAGGAGTTCGTCAACAAGAAGTTGGTTCGCACCGGACATTTTCCCGCACCGGTCTGAATGTAATCCGTAATAGCCCCGAGCCCTCTATCTAAAGGCCAGAGGGTTTGGGGGCGATTTAGGCTTTCAAAGTGCCAATGTCTGGTTCTAGAAATTTGTGAAAGAATCTTAGGCACCAGTGCCAGGAAGCGCGGACGACACAGATACCTAAACAAGTGCCTGAGGCAACCTGGATTTGCAAGGCTTGGCTGCGGTTGCGGCCAGTCAACGTGGTCAAACACATTCACACATTCAACCAAATCCGTTTGTTCAGGGCGACTCCTCCCGATCTGACAGAAAGCTGAAGCATCGCGCTGCTCCTCAGGACTGCAATTGCAGTCGCAGTCAAACCGGCAGCTACGGCTCATAGCGCTTCACATGTAAGTATATATTTGCATGCAATTGAAGCCATGACCACAACAAACGACATGAACACCGGTCGAGTCGGCAAGCCGCTGGCTGACTCAGGGCGCAGGAGACGGCACGACAAGGTACTTACACAGAGCGGACAAGCGCTCACCGAGGTCAAAGCAATGCGCCAATGCTAAGTCAACCCCAAAGCCGGAGGTACCCGTGCATATATGTCAGATTGGAAGTCGGGTTCAAATTGGAATCATCAGCGTTCCGACGGAACAGACATCTTGGACATTTTGGGCAAGGCTATTGAGTTCTCGTCACCCAAAAAAATGGCAACGGCAAGGGCGCGCTCCAGCGAAGAAGATGGACTGGCAAACCATACACGGATGACGATTGACTTCGAACCCTGCACAGAGGCCCGAGTGCGTTTGACCGTTACGCATGCCGAACTGAACGAAAGCATGCTCGATGGCATCGCCGGAGGTGGGCTAGCGGCACCTTGCAACCTAAAGACACTGCTGGAAACTGGCCGTCCGCCACCGCAGACACCCGCGCCACATCGACGAAAAGCATGAATGACTACGACCTGCGATGGCGTTTGTCGCTGCGGCCGCATTGCGGTCGAGGTTGAGAACGAGATGACGGGCGCCATGGCGAGCAGATGGGATTTGTGCCGTGCATACAGCTCTGAACGATGCGCTCGCAAAAGAACATCTCCACCCACACGTTCAATAGACTCCACAGACTTCAAAGATTTTTCCCTGCCTGGGCACATATCCTTTTGATGAGCCACCGATCCTTCGGCAGAGTAGTCTAGTGACTGCTGTGGGTCTCAAATGCCAAATCGGGAGCAACTGAAATCTGGCACTTTAAGCCGATGGTCGTGATTCCACCGCATCAGTCCTGCCCACTCCAATCACCTCCGATTCGGATTACCCGGAAAACGGTCATAGCGGTTCGGCGTGCCATCACGGTCGTAGTCGCCCCAGGGGCCTTGGGCGTTCTCGTCTCGACCGTGATGATGATGACGACGGTGGCCCCAACCGTAGACGGGGGTAGGCTGCTCATAGACAGGCTGCGGGTACACATAGACCGGGGCGGGCTGCCGATACACAGGCTGGGGATACGCATAGACCGGCGTGGGCTGCTCGTACACAGGCCGGGGATACGCATACACCCGGGAAGGCTGCACATAGAAGCCAGGGCTACCCAGCGTGATCGAGAACTGCACGTCACTTTGTGCATGGGCCGAAGTGGCTGCAGCCAACGTGCCTAGCGCCAAAGCCGCTGCGGCAAAAGACGTGAGAATAACGATGCGGTTCATGGATTGCTCCTTGGGTTGACAAGGTTCCATGGTGCGCCCTCCTGTGTGAACGCAAACTGAACCAAAGCCACAAATTCAAGCGGCGGGCAACGAAATGTCAACCTGGGCCCCACCCCAGGCCGAGGCACCCAGCACCAGCGTGCCTTCGTGGCTGGACACCAGGTCGTTCACCACGGCCAGACCCACACCGTGGCCGGATACTTTTTCGTCCATGCGCACATGCAGTTGTAGCACGGCCTGCGTGTCAGTAAAACCGGGGCCGTCGTCTTGCACGCTGATATGCAGAGCATCACCTTCCCGCCACAGCCGCACAGTTACTCGCATTGCCGCCCATTTGGCGGCGTTATCGAGCACATTGCCCAAGATCTCAAAGGCGTCACCTTCGTCCATGCGCCAAGTCAGGTCGGGCGGGCAGTTCACGGTGAAGGCCAACTGCTTGTCCGCATACACTTTGGTCAGCGAGTCGCGTATGCGCCCCACCACCGGTGCCAACGCCAACCAGGGTGCAAAGCGCGTCGCACCGCTGGCAACGGCGCGGCCCAGTTGGTGCTGCACGATGTGGTCCATGCGGCTCACCTGTTGCGCCACGGTGTCGGCCAGTTGGTGGGGCTGACCCAAGCCGGAGCGCAACACGGCCAGCGGCGTTTTCAGGCTGTGGGCCAGATAGCTCAGCGCTTCTTTGTAACGCGTCTGGCGCACCCGCTCTTGTTTGATGAGGGTGTTGAGGTTGGTGGTGAGGGAAGCAATCTCGCCGGGGTAGTGGCCCAACACCTCGGCCTGTTCACCGCTTTCAATGCGGGTAATTTCTTGCGACACCTGATGCAGCGGCGCCAGGCCCCAACGCAACAGCAAGGTCTGTGACAGCAACAACAACAGACCCGCACCGCCCAGCCAGGCCCAGAGGGTGCGCTGAAAGGCCGTGGTTTCACGATCGAACGCGGCACTACTCTCCACCACCGACAGCACCAGCCGCACGCCCGCCTTGCCTTGCCCCGCCCAGCGCACGCCGTAGCTGGTGGCCAGGAAAGTGCCCGCGGGTGCTTGCACCGTGTCGTACCGCCATTCGCCCACCGGCACATTGCCATCGAACGGCGGGGTCTGCCCCAGGGAGGATGTCGAATGCCAGGCCTTGCCACGTGCCACGTTGACGACGCTGGCGTAGAGGCCGGATCCCGGCAGCGACAAACGCGGCTCAGCAAACTCGGTAGGCATGACCAGCGCGTCCGCAGCATCCAATTCGGCACCGGCCAGCAGAAGGTAAACCGTGCTTTGCAGACGGGCGTAATGCGCGGCGCGCACGCTGTCGGCATGGGCCCGTTGCAGGGCCACACCCGCCACGGCCATGAAGGCCAGCAAAACCACAGCGGCACCCACCATAAGGCGCGCGCGTATGGACAACGCGTCGAGCCTCATGGTGGAGCAGGCCGACTCATTCGAGGGTAAAGCGGTAGCCGCGCCCGCGCAGGGTTTCTATCGGCGCCAGCGTGCCATCGGGGTCCAACTTGCGGCGCAGGCGGCCCACCAGCACCTCCAGCACATTGCTGTCGCGGTCCTGGTCGTGGGGGTAGAGGTAGTCGGAAAGCTCTTGCTTGCTGACCACCCGGGCGCGCTCGCGCGCCAGAAATTCGAGCACGCGGTATTCAAACGCCGTCAACTCCATGGCCGCACCGTTCAGTTGAGCAGTCTGCGCGCCAATGTCCAAGCTGAGCGGCCCCACCGTCAGCACATCGGTGGCAGCCTTCATGGCACGGCGCAGCAGGGCTTTGACGCGCGCGGCCAGCTCGGGGTATTCGAACGGTTTAACCAAGTAATCGTCGGCACCCGACTCCAGGCCGACCACTTTGTCTTGCCAACTGCCGCGCGCGGTGAGGATGAGGATGGGCAACGCCTTACCTTCTGCACGCAGCCGCTGCACCACCGTTAGGCCATTGAGCTTGGGCAGACCCAGGTCAACAATGACCAGGTCCACCGGGTACTCACGCGCCTGGAACAGGCCGTCTTCACCATCGGCAGCTTGGTCCACCCGGTAGCCATCTGCTTCCAGTCGCAGTGCGAGCGAGAGTCGCAGCGGCGCGTCGTCTTCAATCAGTAGCAGGCGCATTTAAATTACAGCGGCCGGCCCGTAGCGGCGTCGATCATCACCACCCGCACCTCGCCACCCGCTGTGACCAGCTTGACGCGCCATGCCGAGCGGTTGCCCATTTGGGCCTTCTCCACCGACAGCACCCGCCCACCAGCGGCCTGTTGGGCGGCCGCCGCCGCTTCTTCGCGGTCGACATCGGCAAAGGCAGGCGCGCAGGCCAGCATGAGGGCTACGAGCAGCGAGTGGGCCAGGCGAGAGGGAGTCATGTGCGCCATCGTACTACCGGACGCACGGCTTACCGCAAGTCGGGGCCAACCGGGTCCACAGACACACGCACCTGGAGGTATGGGCCGGGGTTTTCGCGCATCAACGTGGTGTACGTCTGGCCACGGTAGTCGTAAGCCACGCGGTAACCGGTCAGGCGTGCCTGTACATCGTTCACCGCCTGGCAGCGGGTGACTTCGCGGGGGGCATCCTGAACTTGTTCGTAGCGGTTGTTGTTGTTGCCTGCAATGCGATCACCCGCCAAGGCGCCCACCAAGGCACCGAGGGCTGTGGCGGCCTCGCGACCTCCCTGGCCCCTGGTTACCTGATTGCCCACCACCCCGCCCGCCAACGCACCCAATACAACGCCACCGTAGTTGGGGCCATTGCTGTAAGCGCGATGGGGTTGGTTGACCCATTCGTTGCGGCACTCTTCGCGCGGCACGCTAACGTTTTCATACTGCGGCTCGGCGCTGCGCACGCGGGCGTTGTCAAAAAAAGTATCTGCCTGTGCAGCAAAAGCGCCAGCAGTGCAAACAAGAGTGATAGCAAGACGTTTCATGGAATGCCCCTTTGGGTTGGTATGGGGGTATCTTGCAGGCGCATGGGTGAACGGTGGCTGAATGGATTCGAGAAAACGGCAGATACACATCCGACGCAAGCCAATCGCCCGAATCGAGCGCAACCTCGGCTACGTTGTGGTTTTCAGTGACCCATACGAATCGTCTGGGGCATCCGTTTGGGTTCTGCAAATCACAGGATTGCAAGGGTCGGCACTTCATTCATACCAGCCACCGTCATAGACACAGATGTGCACCCAGCCCATGAGCCAGGCGTAGAAAAAAGCAAGCGAGGCGCGCCAACCCGTTCCGCAATAGAACGCCACCGTTTTGTCGCGATGGATGCCCGCCTGACTCCACACTGTTTCTATATCCCGAGCCGCGCGCAGGGTGCCGTCGGCATAGTGGAAATCGCTCATGCTGCTAACGTCACTGCCCTTTCCCGCATGACCCCAGCGCGCCCCAGCAATGTCGCCTACAGCCCTGATGTAGCTGTAGCCAGATGTCTTACCCATGAACTCGTTGCGCGTCCGAATGCTCGCCAATACGCCGTTAGGCTGGCACAGCAAGGATCTGGCTTGCGGCGTGTTGATAAGGTACGCCGGCATTGCGGGAAAGGTGGCA
>JBBQBG010000044.1:0-19103 GCA_038317285.1 Burkholderiales bacterium
CCAGCGTGCTCAATTCAGAGCGCGCCGTGGAGATGAGTGTTTACGTCGTGCGGGCTTTTGTGCAACTTCGCGAGTTGCTGGTGGACCACAAAGTCCTGGCCGATAAGCTGGCGGCGTTGGAGCGGCGTGTTTCCCACCATGACAACTCATTGGCCGAAGTGATCAACGCCATTCGGGCTCTTATGGCGCAGCCCCAGCCCGCAAATCGGCCTATTGGCTTCACTGCAGACTTGAGCGCGAAAGTGATAAAACGCTAGCGTTTTGATAGCTTATTGCGCAATGAATACGAGGGCTAGGGCCCAATTTCAAGCCCAAAGCACCCGTCGCGCCCATTCGGGCATGGGCTGCACCAGCTCTTGTGTCGAGTCGCCTTTGCACGTGGCCACAGCGGTGTGCGTGCCGGGCGTCACGTCGGCAGAGTCGTAAAGAATGGCGGCATCGGCCAGGCGCACCGCTTGGGTCAGGTGGGCCAGCGTGCGCGGGTAGCGCACCAGAATGCGCTCGGGCGGCACCGCGCGGCGCGGCGGGCGTCGGCCCATTGGCGGGCGTGCGCAGAGCGCTGCTCCGGGTCGGCGATGTGTTGCAGATGCGCGGCCTCGTGCAGGTCGGCGTTCACAAATTCGGCTGCGGTCGGTATGGTGCCTGCCAACACCAGCGCACGGTACAGGGTGGACTTGCCCGCGCCGTTGGGCCCGGCCAGCAGGTAGAAGACGGGTTGCCCCATGTCAGGCGGTTGCCGGGCCTGCCTTGCTGCGGTTGCTGGCTACCACCTCGCGCACCCGCTGCGCAAGGCTGCCATCGTTTTCCACGGCCATGAACTGGGCGAGCAGGGCGTCCGCCTGGTTGGCGGGTTCAGTTGCGGTGGGCCGGGCGCGCCGTGCTGCGGCTTCGTAGCCGGCGATGGCGGTTTGCGCCTCTTGGGCGGTCAGGCCGCTGTGCTCCACGATGCGTCCCAACGTGGCCCAGTATTCCACCTGCCCCGCCACCGAGCGGCGCATCGGCTGCGCGGCCTCGCGGGCTTGGTCCACCAGGGCGGCGGGCAGTTTGACGGATGCAAAACCGGTGTTGATTTGGGGCATAGTATTCTCCTGATTGGCGCATTTTGCGCCATTTTGGGCTAATATGAAAGTTATGAAGACTCTCCCCATCCGCCTAACCCCCGGCCAAGACCTGCGCGCCGCGCTGGAGGCCGCAGTCCTCGCACACAACTACCGCGCAGCGTTTGTGTTGTCCGGCATTGGCAGTCTGTCCACGGCGGGCATCCGGCTGGCGGGGGCGGCGCAGCCCACGCGGCTGACCGAGAGCATGGAGATACTCACCCTCTCGGGCACGGTGGCTGCCGGTGGCGACAAGACGGCTTCGCACCTGCACATGGCCATTTCCACCGCTACGGGGCAGGTGCTGGGCGGGCATGTGGCGCCGGGCTGCACCGTGCTGACCACCGCCGAGGTGCTGCTGGCTCTGTTGCCCGACTGGCAGCTCACCCGCGAGCCGGATGCTGGCACCGGGTATGACGAGCTGGTGATCCGGGAGAGAAGCTGATTTCTCCGTGTATGCAAAATGCAAACTGCATACAATATAAGTCATGAGCTCTACAGGAATCAAATCACGCCTCAGCCACGCGCAATGGTCACTCAAGCCGCAGGACTTGGCCATGTCATTCAAGCTGGTCTGTCTGGCGGGGCAAAAAGTGCCCTACACCGAGCTGGCTCGGGCCATGCAAATGTCACAGTTTGAGGCGCATGCCTGCCTGGCGCGGCTGTCTGGTGCGCGTTTACTGACCGAGGTGAATGGCGCGCCCGCATTGGTCATGCCCGCATTTCGGCCCATGGTGCTACAGGGCGCTGCGTATTTCTTTCCAGCGGTGCGCGGCGAGGTTACCGTGGGCTTCCCCACAGCCAACGGCGTAGAGCCGCTCAAGTCCAAGCTTATGCCCGATGACGAGCTGCCCCCCGTGTGGCCACATCCGGACGGCCCCGTGCGCGGCAACACGCTGCTACCGCTGTACCCCAAGTTGCCGTTGGCCGCGCAGGCAGACCCGGCCTTGTATGCCTTGCTGGCACTCTTTGACGCGCTGCGCATTGGTCAAGCCCGCGAACGAGAGATTGCCCGCGCCCTGTTGGAAGATCGGCTGAAGTGATGCCACACCATGAGTAACCCAAACCTGGCCATCTTGGAGCTGGTAGCCCACGCGCTGGGGCCAGTGTGTGATGACGTGGTGTTTGTCGGTGGCTGCGCCACCGGCTTGTTGCTTACACAGGAGCGCCCAGATCGCATTCGCATCACCGAAGATGTAGACATCGTGGCCCAGGCCCTGACAGTGCACGATTACCACGCCATCGAGTCCCGCGTACGGGCGCAAGGCTTCAGCAACGATATGCGACCCGATGCGCCCATATGCCGCTGGGTCTACAAAAATGTAACCTTGGATGTGATGCCCACGGTGAAGGACATTTTGGGATTCGCTAACCGTTGGTACCCACTGGCCATAGCCACTGCGCAGCCGGTGACGCTGCCCTCGGGTCAGACCATCAAGCTGATTGCCGCGCCAGTCTTCATCGCCACCAAGCTGGAGGCATTCAAAGACCGTGGCAAAGACGCCAGAGGGCAACCCGATTATTTGGGGAGCCACGACATGGAAGACATCATCACGGTAAGCGACCGGCGCCCGGAGTTGATGGACGAGTGCAGGGCGATGCCCGCAGAACTGCGCGCATATCTGGCGCAGGAATTCACAAACCTGTTTGCTAGCGCGGACTTTGAAACCACGCTTGCGGGGCATTTGCCGGGCGACTCAGCCAGCCAAAGCCGCCTGAGCAAGCTCAGCGCCACGCTGCGCAACTACACAAACCTATAAGCCCATGAACACCACCACCAACACCCTCGTCCAAAAGCTCTGGAACTACTGCAACGTGCTGCGCGATGACGGCATGAGTTATGGCGACTATGTGGAGCAGCTCACCTACTTGCTGTTCCTCAAGATGGCCGACGAGCGCAGCGCGCCACCCTACAACCAGGGCAGCATCGTGCCCGCCGCCTATGCGTGGCCCACGCTCTTGTCCAAGGATGGTGATGAACTGTTTGACCACTACCGCCACGCCCTCGAAAAACTGGGGCAAGAGAAAGGCACGCTGGGCCTGATCTTTGGCAAGGCGCAAAACAAGTTTCAAGACCCGGCCAAGCTGCGCCGAGTAATCGTCGATTTGATCGACGCAGAGACCTGGACCATTCTGGGTGCGAACGTGAAAGGCGATGCCTACGAAGGCCTGCTGGAGAAAAATGCGCAAGACACCAAGAGCGGCGCGGGCCAATACTTCACACCCCGTGCACTCATTCAGGCCATGGTGGATTGCACGGCGCCGCAACCGGGCGAGACCATTTGCGACCCGGCCTGCGGCACTGGTGGCTTTTTGTTCACGGCGCACAACTTCATCACCGCGCACAACAAGAGCCTGACGCGCGACCAGCTCAAGCATCTGAAAGAAAAGGCTTTCACCGGCTACGAACTGGTGCAAGCCACCGCCCGCGTCTGCGCCATGGTCAAGCCGCACCAGCGGCTTGGACGGCTGAAGGCCGCCCGAAGGGGCGCGACCGGCAGGGCGCGATCAAGATGATGTTGCATGGCATTGGTTCCGAAAAGTCGGTGCCCGTGGTGGTAGGCGATGCGCTGGCCGCAGACCCCGGCGAGCGCTTTGACGTGGGGCTGGCCAACCCGCCCTTTGGCAAGAAGAGCAGTACCGCCATCGTGGGGGAGGATGGCCGCAGCAGCACCGAAAAGGACACCATTGAGCGCGACGACTTTTGGGCCACCACCAGCAACAAGCAGCTCAACTTTGTTCAGCACACCAAGACCCTGCTCAAGACCCATGGCCGCGCAGCCGTGGTGTTGCCCGACAACGTGCTGTTTGAAGGCGGCGCGGGCGAGACCATCCGCAAGAAGCTGTTGCACGAGTGTGATGTGCACACCCTGCTTCGCCTGCCTACCGGCCTGTTCTACGCGCAGGGTGTCAAGGCGAATGTGATCTTCTTTGAGAAGAAGGGCGCCAGTGAAACTGCATCTACCCGCAAGCTGTGGATCTATGACCTGCGCACCAACAAGCACTTCACCTTGAAGACCAGCCCGCTGCGCCGGGATGACCTCAATGAGTTTGTGGCGCTGTACAACGCTGCCAACCGCAACCAGCGCAAAGCCACATGGAGCGCCGAGGCAGACGCCGCCGCAGGCACCGGCCCCGAAGGCCGCTGGCGCGCCTACAGCTATGACGAGCTGATCGCCCGCGACAAAGCCAGTTTGGATATCTTCTGGCTCAAGGACGACAGCCTGGCCGACAGCGACAACCTGCCGGCACCCGGCGTGATTGCCTTGGAAATCGTAGAAGATCTGCAAGCGGCGCTGGAACAGTTCAAGCTGATTGCAGCCGATCTGACCGAGTATGCTATTGAATAAATAGCGGATCACGTATATTCCACGAGGGCTAGAGGCCAATTTGTCATAGCGAGACTTTATGAAAACCTTCTACAACCACCTCCATGCCCAACACCAGGGCAAAGTCGAAATGTTCCGTGGTGCCCTGGTGCCATGCTTTGAAGTACCGGCCCGTGCAGACCATGTGCTGGCCGAATTGCAGCGCCGCAAGCTGGGCACCGTGCAGCCGCCTGACACCTTTGACGATGCCGCGTTGGAGCGCATCCACAGCAAGCGGTACCTCAAATTTTTAGCAACCGCTTGGGACCAGTGGGTGGCGCTGGACCCCTCCAATGCCGACCGAGACATCCTGCCCTCGGTCTGGCCCACGCGCACTTTTCGCACGGATATTGAACCCGACAACTTCGCCGCCAAGATGGGTCTATATTCTTATGACGCCGGCTCGCCTTTTACCGCTGGCACTTGGGTGGCTGCACGCAAGGGCGCGGAATGTGCGCTCAGTGCGGCGCAGCGGTTGGTGCAAGGCGACCGCGCCGCCTTCGCACTGAGCCGACCGCCCGGGCACCACGCCGGCATGGATTTTTTTGGCGGTTACTGTTTTTTGAACAACGCCGCGCTGGCCGCACAGCATCTGCGCGACGCGGGCATCGACCGTGTCGCGGTGCTGGACATCGATTACCACCACGGCAACGGCACACAGGCCATTTTTTACGATCGCCCAGACGTGTTCTTTTCCAGCATCCATGGCGATCCGCGAACCGAATACCCCTTCTACCTGGGCCATGCCGATGAAACCGGTGCCGGTGCCGGTCAGGGCACCAATCTCAACATCCCACTGCCCCGTGGCACAGGCTTTGCACGCTGGTTTGACGCGCTGGAGCATGCGCTGCAGGCCATCAACCGCTTCGGCGCGCAGGCGGTGGTGGTGTCGCTGGGCATGGACACGTTTGAGGGCGACCCGATTTCCGGCTTCACGCTGCAGAGCGCCGATTATTTGCGAGTCGGTCAGCGGCTGGCCACCGCCGGCTTGCCGATGGCGTTGGTGTTTGAAGGAGGCTATGCGGTAGCCGAGGTGGGCGTCAACGCGGCCAACGTGCTGGAGGGGTTTATCGGGGCTTGACGCTCATACGCCGCACGCGCTACCCTCAGAACTTGCGCATCGCAGTCAAATGGGGAGAGCGGCATTAGCAACTGGAAACCAAGGTCTGCCAAAGCGGCGTTGGCCATCATTGCGCTAGGGGCCTCCACGTTGCTGATGGGCGTGTTTGCGGCGGGCAGCTACTGGATGACCGAGCAGCGTCTGCATGCCCAGCGCAGCGAGCTGTGGACGCAAGTGCAGCGCCATCTGGGTCAGCCCTCTGCCATGTCGCTGTGGAATTTCGATCTGAAGGGGCTCAATGCTGCACTTAGTTCCGAGATGGGTGGCTCGGTGCTGGGGCTGGCGGTCGTGGACGAAGCCGGCAAGATCGTGACCCAGATCGGGCAACCGCTGCCGCTTGCTGGCGGCACGCTGCCGCTCAATGCAGAAGTACTGAGCATGGACATCCCCCCGGTGGAGGGCCACCCGTTAGGACGCATTCTGGTGGCCTGGTCGGACGCATCCCTGCGCGATGCCCTCAATGCAACCCTGTGGCTGGCGTTGGCCCAACTGGTAGGTGTCAGCCTGGTGTTGCTGGCTGTTGTCTGGGTGGGTGTGGATATCTTGATATTCAGGCGCGTCTATCAGCTGCAACGTGCGCTGGACCATGCGGTGAGCCGCGACGAAGCCGCCGATATTGTGGAGTTGCCCGAGACGGCGAACAACGAGTTCGGCGCTATCACCCGCAGCATTAACGCCATCACCCGTCGGCTTGGCAATGAACTCGAGGCCGGCAAGGAGTCAGAAGAAGAAGCCCGAGCCGCCCTGTCCAACATGGAGAGCGCGCAGGCGGGGTTGGTGCAGGCCGAGAAAATGGCGGCGCTGGGCCGTTTGGTAGCAGGCGTGGCGCACGAACTCAACACACCCATTGGCAACATCATGATGGTGGCCAGCACCCAACAGGAAGTGGCCAAGGAACTGAACCGTTCGGTGGCGGCGGGCGGCCTGACACGCTCCGCTTTGACGGGCTTGGCAGGCCAGATCGACGAGGGTGCGACCTTGATGCTCAGCAGCTCGCGGCGCGCGGCCGAGCTGATCCAGAACTTCAAGCAGGTGGCGGTAGACCAGACGACTGACCAATTGCGCGACTTCGACCTGGCCCGCCAGATCGCCGAGATGCTGTCCGTCATCAACCATGTGCTGGCCAAGACCCCCATCAAACTGGTGCAGCAATTGGAGTCTGGCATTGCCATGCACAGCTATCCGGGGCCGTTGGGTCAGGTACTGACCAACCTGGTGATGAACGCCGCCAAGCATGGATTTAACGACAACCAGGCAGGGACCATTACCGTGTCCTGCGGGCGCCAGGATGATCGCGCCTGCATCACGGTGTCTGACGATGGCCTGGGTATTCCGCCAGAAAATGTCAGCAAGATTTTTGACCCCTTCTTCACCACCAAGCTGGGTCAAGGCGGCACCGGTCTGGGTCTGCACATTTCGCACAACATGGTGTACGGCCCGCTGGGTGGCCGCATGACGGTGCTGAGCACGCCCGCCCATGGCACAGTTTTTACTGTTCTGCTGCCGTTTTCGGCGCCGGGCTCTGACCGGCGTTAATTGGGCGTCTTACGGACGTCGCTGCTCCAGGATTGCCTCGGCCACCTGCGCAAACCCGGCCCCCCGCTCATCGGGCGTGACGTAGCGCGGCAGGTGCGTGAGCTGGACTGCAAACCGCTGGATGTTGGCCACACCTACGCTGTGTGTGAAGTGCTCAAACATGGCTTGGTCATTGCCCGAGTCGCCGACAAATACCCACCGGTCCAGATCCTGAGCCAGGTCACGCTGCAGCAGCTCGCGCACGATCCAGTTCGCGCCCTGCCATTTGTTGAAGTCGCCAAAGCAGCCGTGGATGTGGATGCTGCTGACCGTGGTGTGCATGCCAAAGCCGTGCAACAGGTCCACCACGCGTTGCACGGTGGCGGCCGGCAGGCGGGCATGTTCGTGGTAGTCGAAAGCCAGGTCGGTTTCGCGACCCGCGCTGTCACGCGTGACGAATGCGCCCGGCACTTCGAACATCACCCGGGCGCCTATTTGCTGCATGCGCGCCTGATTGGTCGCGCGGGTACCTGCCGTCTGTTGATATAGTTTTGATAGCGGCACACGCACATCTGACGAGGGCTGCGGGCCATTTTCTTTTAAGGACTTGCTGCGAACCAGCGCTACGGCGCCATTCTCGGCGACGATGGCGTCCACCGGCCAGGTAGCGGCAAAAGACTCGCACCAGCCCACTGGGCGACCCGTGATGGCGATCACTGCGAGGCCTGCCGCCTTGAGTTGCGCCAATGCCTCAAGGGCGTCGGTCGTTATATGGCCGTCGGTCGTCAGCGTGTCATCGATGTCGGTGAATACGCCGGTGATGCGGCTGCGTTCGGCGGCGGGCCAGTCCGCGAGCTGCTTCATAGAGATAACCCGCGCAGTACACGCAGTGACAAGCGTGGGGGCGCCATGTTTAACCCGCCGTTTGCAACGCCAGGCCCGCATGCTCGCGCAGCGGATGAAAGTGGATTTTGGGAAAGCGCTCTTGCGCTAGGCGCACGTCATAGGGGCTGGTGCACAAATAGGCCAGCGTGTTGGCTGCGTCGCGCGCCATGCGCATGGGGTAGGCATCGCAGAAGGCCTTTAACTCCTGCGGCGTTTCGGCAGTGATCCAGCGCGCACCGGTGTACTGGCAGCCTTCCAGCCGGATGTCGGCGTCGTATTCGCCCTTCAGGCGGTGCTGTACCACTTCAAACTGCAGCTGGCCAATCGCGCCCAGCAGCATATTGCCGCCGACCTCGGGGCGGAACACCTGTATGGCGCCTTCTTCTCCCAACTGGGCCAAGCCCTGTTGCAACTGCTTGGTGCGCAGCGGGTTGCGCAGCACCACAGTCATGAACATTTCGGGCGCGAAGAAGGGCAGGCCGGTGTACAGCAGATTGACCGTGCCATCGGTGATGGTGTCGCCCAGTTGCACGCCACCGTGGGTGGTAAAGCCGACGATGTCGCCGGCGTAGGCCTCTTCCACCGCCTCGCGGCGCTGGCTCATGAACGTCACCACGCTGGTAGGGCGCAGTTCTTTAGCGGTGCGCATCACTTTGAGCTTCATGCCTGGCGTGTACTTGCCGGACGCCATGCGCACAAAGGCAATGCGGTCGCGGTGGTTGGCGTCCATATTGGCCTGCACCTTGAACACCACGCCGCTGAAGGCTTCGTCTTCGGGTTGCACATCCCTGACGACCGGCTGGCGGTTGACGATGGCGGTGCTGATGCGGTGCTGGGGGCTGGGCGCCAGATCCACCAATGCGTCCAGCACTTCCATCACACCAAAATTGTTGACACCGGAGCCAAAGAACACAGGCGTCTGTTTGCCCGCTAAAAAGGCTTCGCGGTCGAAGGTGGGCGATGCACCAGTAGCCAACTCCATGCTCTCCAGCGCGGTAACCCACTCGTGGCCAAAGCGTTTGTGCAGTGCGTCGGCGTTGGTCAGGGGCACGGCGTCAAAGTCTTGCGGGCGGCGTTCGCTGCCCGACTCGAAAACAGTCATGGCCTTGGTGCGCAGGTTGATGATGCCGCCAAACAGCTTGCCCTGGCCCACGGGCCAGGTCATCGGCACGCAGGACATGCCCAGCTCCCGCTCGACCTCGTCCAAGATATCCAGCGGGTCGCGCACCTCGCGGTCCATCTTGTTGACGAAAGTGATGATGGGCGTATCGCGCTGGCGGCAGACTTCAATCAGGCGGCGGGTTTGTGCTTCGACGCCATTGGCGGCGTCAATCACCATCAGCGCCGAGTCTACGGCGGTCAGCACGCGGTAGGTGTCTTCAGAGAAGTCCTTGTGGCCGGGCGTGTCGAGCAGGTTGATCACATGGTCGCGGTACTGCATCTGCATGACCGAGCTGGCCACCGAAATGCCCCGCTGCTTTTCAATTTCCATCCAGTCGGATGTGGCGTGGCGCGTGGCCTTGCGCGCTTTGACCGAGCCGGCGATCTGAATCGCGCCCGAGAACAGCAACAGTTTCTCAGTCAGCGTGGTTTTACCGGCATCCGGGTGGGAAATGATGGCAAAGGTGCGACGGCGGCGGGTTTCGGCAAGAAATGACACGGGAGGTTCCAGAAGGTGGGTCAGGGCGCGCGCGCCCTGCGGGCGTTCGCCCGGAAGGCGCGAATTTTACCGGAGCGGCCGCCACAGGGTGTATCAGCGCGCATTGCCATGCTGCGCCGTTCCGCGCCTTGCTTAGTTCACGTCTACGCCAACGAAGTCCGCCAAGGCTTTGGTTTCCAGCCCGCCCATGGTGCTGACTACTTCACCGGTGCGCGCATTTTTAGCGATGATGAAGGGAACAGCCTCGATCTTGAGTTGATTAAATAGGGCGTTGTTGCCCCTGATGGAGGCTTCCAGGGCTGACGATACGCTACCCATGGCAATGACTCCGCCTCTTCCCGCCATCAAGGACGCCTCATGCGCGACCATGGCTTGTGCTGGGTCGGACGCGGTCAGCAGGGCGGCGCCTTGTGGCGCGCTCTTGGGGTTCAGAATCGCCACCGGAATCCATACAAACTTTGTCGTTTTTAAAAGAGGCTGCGTGTTCTGCCACAGGTGGCCGCAATGTGAACATTGCGCGTCGAATATGACATACACCGTGTTGGCGCTCGCCAATGAGCCGACGGTAAAGCCCTTACCCTTGGCGACCACTTGTTCCAATGCCTGGGTAGGGTTGGCTAATCCAGGCGCTGGTGCGTCTTTGGCTCGGCCGAGTGCACTTGTTGAAGTTAAGACGAGTGCCAGTACGATGGCTTTGGTTTGATAAAAGTGGGTCATGGTGCCAAGTTGTAAAATGTAATGAAGTCTTTCCAAAAGACATGAGCTTACGTCATGGCTTGTCAATGCTCGCTGGCCTAAATATGCTCAGGGACCCAAATATCTTGAAAGGGGTCGTGGCTCAAGCCCCGTTGGCGGTATGTACCCGCAATGTGATGCGAGCCGCGTTTTTACGCCTCAAGCAACTGTTGGTAAGACAGTGGTAGGTCAGCCTATGTGCTCGGAGACTTCCAGGCGCAATTGTTTGAGTTTGGGGCTCAGTTCCGCATACGCAATGGTCAACTCGGGCGAGCCAGCGAGTCTGCTCAATAACTCTAATGCAGCGACCTCGTTATACAACGCCTCCGTACAGAAGATGGGAATGAATCCTTTGAGTTCATGCAGCATGCGTTTGACCAAATAGACATTGTCTTGGGCCAGAAATTCTTCAATTTTAGGGATATCACGCGAAAGCGATATCTGCAACATGCCCAACAAGTCTTGTAGCGCAGGTAAATCGCCGATTTTTTCCAAAGCACCATCAAAATCAAAGTATTGCGGCGACCCGGCGGTTTGATCATTTGACATTAGCGGTCCCTTTGTTCCTTGTGGCGACGGGTTGTTTAGCTGCAGAAAAACAGCTAACGATTTGCGTTGCGGTCATAGAGTTTGTCTGCTGAATGGCGGACCCTGATAAGGGTTGCATCGACTGTCGCGACGATCTTGAGCAGTGCTGTGGATGTATCGCGCCGCGAAGGTAGCGACAGAGGATCTCCATTTTTATTGGTGATAGCCATCACAATTGGCGCATTGGCAGTGGCTCCGCGCTGCGTCACGATGGCGACTTCGTCATTTGCGAGCTTGACGTAAGCGCCAGGTGGATAAATCCCGAATTCCTTGATGATGAGTCCGGCCAACGGATCGCCGCCGCTATTGGTGAAAAGGTCGCGCGCAGCCTTGTGGGCAGGCTGCTGGGCTCGCCCGACTCTGGGGCTGTGCTTGGCCAGGAACGTATCCACAAACCGCAGCATGCGGGCCATTTCCGTAGGGTCGGTGATTTTGTTGGGGTAGCCGGTTCCTCCCATTACCTCGTGGTGTTGTTCCACCGTTGTCAGCCAGTCGTCGTCGGTTAAGCCGGCGGAACGCATGAGTTCAGCAGCTGAGGTCGAGTGCTGTGCGATGAGCAATTGTTCGGCATCGTTGGGCCGACCCGCCCGCGAAGCCAAGCTAGCTTGTAGATCCAGCATGGCGACGTTCATCGTCAATGCCGCACCAATGAGACTGCGGCGTTTGGGTTCTTCCCAGGCTTTGCGCCGCGACAACAGACTGCAAATGGCTGCTGTATGGAATGAGTGCACAACCCCGTAGTTCAGAAGGCGCGAATGGTCGTGGCGCAAAATCAAAAAAATGAGCAGATCAATATTACCGTCGGCAAGCGCTGCTATTTGCCGAGTCGACTCTTGCAAGCGGGAAAGAAAGAGTGGTTCTTTGACCGCTTTAAGCACCGTTCCCAGCCGTGCCTCCAGCGCACTCCAGCGCGCTGTCATACTTTCTTCTTTGATGGGCTCGGCCGTGCTACTTGCAGCAGTGACCTCGGCAGCGTCAACATAGACGCCGCGCTCCAGCAAGAGGTCTACCGCACGCTGGTCGGCCGACCTGTAGCCGCGCGACAGCAGAAGCGTGCCTTTGCCATCCCGCACCCCCCAAGGAAGCATCACGCCAGGGTGTAGTGCACTGCTAACTTGCGCGAGTGGGATGAGGTTCATGAGTACTTTAAGTTCATGGGCAGATTGTGGGGGGGTGGTGACGCTACACCATAGGGTAAATACCCGAACCTTCTAAAGAACCCAGGTGAATGCGGTGCGCCAATTCCGTGAGTCTCGCAGGCGACTCCACAGTCGTTTCATCGGGATCAATTTTGCCTAGGCCTTTCATTGCAATTGGCAAACCTGCGCATACCTCCGTATAATTGGCTGCTTCCGAGGAGCGTTGCAGCTCGATATCTTTGGCCGATAGGGTCTGGGAATGCGAGTGAGGCTCGGAACACGTTGCTTTGAAAACGGCAACGCAAGTCAACGGCGCTCACCCACTGGACTGTGCGGTGAGCCTAATACCCTTAGGTTATTGCTTGGTATCAGTGGCATTCAGATTAATTTTTGGAGCACACCATGAGCGCATTGAAACCCGTACCCAAGTTTGAAGACTACAAAATCGCCGACCTGAGCCTAGCCCCTTGGGGTCGCAAAGAGCTGACCATTGCCGAGACCGAAATGCCCGGTCTGATGGCCATCCGCGAAGAATTCGCCAAGGCGCAGCCGCTCAAGGGCGCGCGCATCACCGGCTCGCTGCACATGACCATCCAGACCGGCGTGCTGGTTGAAACCCTGCAGGCCTTGGGTGCCGATGTGCGCTGGGCTTCGTGCAATATTTTCTCCACGCAAGACCATGCAGCTGCTGCGCTTGTGGCCAAGGGCACACCGGTGTTTGCCTACAAGGGCGAGTCACTGGTTGACTATTGGGATTACACCCATCGCATCTTTGAATTTGGACCCAAGGGCAACAAGCACGAAGGCCCGAACATGATTCTGGACGACGGCGGCGACGCTACGCTGCTGATGCACTTGGGTGCCAAGGCCGAAAAAGACATCAAAGTCCTCGCCAAGCCTGGCAGCGAAGAAGAAATCTGCCTGTTCAACAGCATCAAGGCCAAGCTCAAGGTCGACTCCACTTGGTACAGCCGCCGCCTGAAGGCCATCATCGGTGTAACTGAAGAGACCACTACCGGCGTCCTTCGGCTGAACGAAATGTCCGAAAAGGGCACGCTGGCCTTCCGCGCCATCAACGTCAACGACTCGGTGACCAAGAGCAAGTTCGACAACCTGTACGGCTGCCGCGAATCGTTGGTCGATGCCATCAAGCGCGCCACCGACGTGATGATCGCCGGCAAGGTAGCTCTGGTGGCTGGCTACGGCGACGTGGGCAAGGGTTCTGCCCAGGCCCTGCGCGCACTGTCTGCCCAAGTGTGGGTAACCGAAGTCGACCCGATCAACGCGCTGCAAGCTGCGATGGAAGGCTACAAGGTTGTGACCATGGAATACGCCGCCGACAAGGCCGATATTTTTGTCTCCGCCACCGGCAACAAAAACGTCATTACCTTCAAGCATATGGATGCGATGAAGGACCAGGCGATCGTTTGCAACATCGGCCACTTCGACAACGAAATCGATGTCGCATCGCTGGAAAAACTGCAATGGGACGAGATCAAGCCCCAGGTTGACCACGTGATTTTCCCTGCCGGCAAGGGCAAGAACGGCAAGGCCGAGAAGCGCATCATCTTGTTGGCCAAAGGCCGCTTGGTGAACCTGGGTTGCGGCACCGGTCACCCCAGCTTTGTCATGTCTTCCAGCTTTGCGAACCAGACCATCGCCCAGATCGAACTGTTCACCAAGCCGAAGGAATACAAGTCTGGCAAGGTGTATGTGTTGCCCAAGCACCTGGACGAAAAGGTTGCGCGCTTGCACCTCAAAAAGGTCGGCGCTGTGTTGTCTGAACTGACCGAAGAGCAAGCCGCCTACATTGGCGTCAGCAAAGCCGGTCCGTTCAAGAAGGATACCTACCGGTATTGAGCACCCCAGTCATCTAAAGGACCCCATGCGCATTGACCAACTACTCGTTCTTCGTGGCCTGGCCACCACCCGGTCGCAGGCCCAGCGCCTGATTGCAGACGGGGTGGAATGGCTGCAGGGTGAGGCGTGGAAGCGCGTGGCCAAGAACGGCGACGAAGTGCCGGAGAACGCCGACGTCCGATTGTTGGACGACTCAGAAGCCCGCTACGTATCCCGTGGCGGCCTGAAACTGGAGGCGGCGCTCAAACACGTTGGCTTGTTGGTGGACGGCCTCGCCTGTCTGGACGTCGGCCAATCCACCGGTGGCTTTACCGATTGCCTGTTGCAACACGGCGCGCGCCTGGTGGCGGGGGTGGACGTGGGCAGTGCCCAACTGCACCCCCAGCTGCGTGAAGACGGACGTGTGCTGTGCGTCGAAAAGGTCAATGCCCGATCCCTCGTTGCTACAGATTTTGAAGCAGCATGTGTTAATTACACGGGGGCTGGCGGCCAGTTTGATCCGGAAGCTGAGGGTGCGGAGCCGTTCCTGCCGGAGTTTGATGTTGTGGTGGGCGACTTGTCCTTCATCTCCCAGACTTTGGTGCTGCCGGCCGTCGTTCCTTTTCTGAAGGCCGGCGGCACGCTGCTGACCTTGGTCAAACCCCAGTTCGAGTTGCAGCCTGGCCAAGTGGGCAAGGGTGGCATTGTGAAAGATGACGCCATGTACCCGATCGTGGAGCAGCGCCTGCGCGAAACCTGTGCCGCGCTGGGCCTGATCGTGACCGCGTGGTTTGATTCGCCGATTGAAGGTGGCGATGGTAATCGCGAGTTCTTTATTTGCGCAAAGAAAACCTGAGATTTTGCGGGACAGACCGCAGTCGCGTAGCGACAAGCTCTGTCCTCAACTGAATAGAAGCGGCATTGCCCGTCGAGTTGGAGAACAGCTATGTCCGATACAACCCGCATTCCCCTGAGTGTGGAATTCTTCCCACCCAAGACACCCGAAGGCGTGGCTAAATTGCGCAGCGTGCGCAAGCAGTTGTATGCGCTCAAGCCGGAGTTTTGCTCGGTCACTTTTGGCGCGGGCGGGTCCACCCAAGAGGGTACCTTTAACGCGGTGTCTGAAATACTGGGTGAGGGCGTCAGCGCCGCATCGCACTTCTCGTGCATTGGCGCCACCCGCGATACCGTGCGCACGCAATTGGCCATCCTCAAGACCATGGGCGTCAAGCGCCTTGTGGCTTTGCGCGGTGACCTGCCCAGTGGCTATGGCTCCAGTGGCGAGTTCCATTACGCCAGCGAACTGGTGGCCTTTATCCGCTCAGAAACGGGTGATGACTTCTTCATCGAGGTGGCTGCCTACCCCGAAATACATCCACAAGCGCGCTCGCCTCAAAGCGATTTGCAGGCCTTTGCCGCCAAGATGGGTGCCGGAGCTAACTCGGCTATCACCCAGTATTTTTACAATCCCGATGCCTACTTCCGTTTTGTGGATGACGTGGCCGCGATGGGCGTCAACGTGCCGGTTGTGCCGGGCATCATGCCCATCACCAGTTCCACGCAGTTGATGCGTTTCTCAGACGCCTGCGGTGCCGAAATCCCGCGCTGGATCCGGCTGCGACTGCAGAGCTTTGGGGACGACACCGCGTCTATCAAGGCCTTTGGTCTGGATGTTGTGACCAGTTTGTGCGAGCAACTGCGTGCAGGGGGCGCCCCGGGATTGCACTTTTACTCGATGAACCAAAGTGTGGCCACACTGGCCCTGTGCGAACGGTTAGGCTTGGGGGGATAGCATTTTTTAGCCCGGGCGGCAAAACCTAGATGCCCTCAAACTCCATCGCGGGCCTGTGCTCGCTTTGGCTGACAAATTGCCAGCGGCCCACAAAACAGGCCGCCAGCCAAGCGATAGAGCCGATCAGGCCAATGACCAGCCAAGCGCTGAGCCAGTCGCCATCAAAGGCGCCAAACATGCTCGCGCGCAGTGCCTTGATGACCCAGGTGAACGGCAGCCATGGGCTGACGGCCTGGTAAATACCGCCTGCCAGTTCCACTGGTAACACGCCGCCCGCCGACGAAAGCTGCAACACCATCAATAGCAGCACGGCGGCCTTGCCGGCGTCTCCAAATGCACGGGTTATGGCCACAATCAGTGTCAAAAAAGTCAGCGAACTGAGTGTCAGCGTTAGTGCATAGGGCGCGAGCCGCGCAACATTGAGGTCAAGCAAAAACAGCGACATCAGCATGATCACCAAGGCCTGCGCCACCACGAGACCGCCCAAAATGCCCAGCTTGCCCAAGAGCCGCGCGGGGCGCGACATGGTGGCAGCGGCCTCGGGCAAACGGCGCAAATGGAACAGGAAGGCAGACATCACAGCACCCAGCCACAACGAGGTTGCCAGAAAGTTGGGTGCAAAGCCGGCACCGTTGTTGAGCACCGGGGCGACAATCTCAATGGCGGGCTCCACTGAATCGGCTAGACCCCGCGCGCTGCCGTCCAGCGCATGTACATCGCCAGGCAGCGATTGATTAAGCAGCTTAAGACCGGACGCCAATTCTTTGGAACCGGTTTTGAGTTGGACCAGGCCATTGCGCAGGTCTTGCGCACCGATGCCAAGCGTGCGGCTGGCACTTGCCAACTCGTCCAGTTTGCTGTCGGCCGGCACTTTGGTTGCCGCCGTATGAATCCCGCCGCCCAGTGCTGCCATGCCGTCGGCGAGTTTCGTGACGCCCACGCCGAGCCTTTGCGTACCGTCGGCGAGTTGCGACTGGCCGGTTCGCGCGTTCTGCAAACCGGCCCCCAATAGCGCGGCACCATCGCCAAGTTGTGTCGCACCCTCAGAAATACGCGTGCCGACCAGCGGAATGCCCTTGGTCTCGTCGCGCATCTTGTTGCTGCCGTCTGCCAGTTCTTGCGCCCCGATCTGAAGGCCTTGCAGGCCTTTGGCCAATTCGGCGTGGCCTGCGAGTAGTTCTGCCTGCCCGGTTTTCAGCGCCGCCAGATCTTGCGCGGCCGGACGCTGCTGGTCCATGGTGCGCAGTCCGGCGCCCAATTGCTTGACACCTTCTGTGAGTTGCACAACGGCAGAGCCCAGACTATCCGTGCCGTTGGCTAAAGCGCTTGATCCTGCCTCTGCTTTGGACAGGCCCGCATCCATCTTGAGCGCTCCATCGTTGAGCGCTGCGACACCTGTGCGTAACTCGGCCAATTTGTCGCGCGAACCGGTCGCCGTGGTCAACACCAGCGACCATCGGTTTTCATTCAGGTTGATGTTGACCTGGTGCCCTAATTCCGATGCAAAGCGCTTGGCGATATTGGCGCCGTTGTAATTATTGCCCTCCGATACATACATGACCAGACGGCCACCGGCGGCTTCCTGACCCGGTACCGCGTTGGCGCTGAAATCCTTGGGAATGATGAGCGCAAAAGACAAGCGGCCTTGTCGAACGGCCAACTTGGCTTCTTCTTCCTGGCTGTAATCGACAAAGCCAAAGGTGTGCTTGTCCTTGATTGCAGTAACAACCGTCTTGCCTATATTGACATCCTGGCCGCGGTAGTTCAGACCCTGGTCCAGGTTAACCAGCGCAGCTTTCAGGTCGCCGGTGTGGGCGGCAGGGTCGCGTACGCTGGAGAGGTAAATCAGAGCATACAGCGCCGGAATGATGATCACCCCAATAGCTGAAACCTTAAGCTTCGGAAACCGCTGGAACAGCGTTGCCTCCATGCGGAAAATCGCAAATGCATCGCGAAGCACGCGCATGGCCGGTCCTTAGAGTAGGCCTTAGCCGCCTGATTCCACAGTGAACGTGGCGTTGGCGTCTTGCTTGAGCAGCTCCACCATTTGCGGCAAGGCCTTCTGCAGGCCGGCCTTGAGCGTATGGGGCGGGTTAATGATGAACATGCCGCTGGCAGGAAGGCCTGGGCGTATCACTTCGCCGGCATTATCTTGTAGCAGCTTGCTGTTCTTGACGGTCAGCGTGGCGCCTAGCCAAGCCTTGCCAGCCTTGTTGGCCAGCGTCTTGAGCTTCTTGGGCAGGTCGTGTGCTTCGGGACGCGGAATGATGGGGTACCAGACTGCATAAGTGCCGGTCGCAAAACGCAGCAGTGCGTCGGCCACCATCTCGGCGACGCGGCCATAGTCTGTTTTCATTTCGTAGCTGGGGTCACACAGCAGCAATGCACGCCGCGAAGGTGGTGGCAAAAACTTCTTGACGCCCTCGAAGCCGTCTTCCCTCAGTATTGCCACTTGACGCCCGGCTTCCAACTGCGCCACATTGGCGGTCAGCGTTTTGGTGTCGGTCGGATGTAGTTCAAACAGCTTGAGCTTGTCGCGGTCGCGCTCTTGTATGACGCGGTGAATGATGAAAGGGGAACCGGGATACACCTTATGGCTACCAGCCTTGTTGAAGCTTGCCACCACGTCCACATAATCTTGCAGCATGGGCGCAAAAGGCTGGGACGGTTTGCCGGCCACTAACTTGAGGAAGCCTTCGGCCGCCTCGGCGCTGGTCTGAGCGTAGTCACCGTCCAGGCGGTAAAGGCCGGCACCGGCGTGGGTGTCGAAAATGGTCAACGCGGCGTCTTTTTGCGTCATGTAGCGCAAAACGGCCAATAAAACAGTGTGTTTAAAGACGTCGGCGTGGTTTCCGGCGTGGAAGGCGTGGCGATAACTGAACATGCTTGGATGGTAACCGCCTTGGCTTCCCGTCGGAGTTGTACCAGCCAAATTGGCACCCAGCCCTCGCAGAATATGTACAAGCAGCTATCGTTTTGATAGTGGTTTTGAGGCCCTGGGCTTCGGGCATGCTTGGAATACTGGCTGTTTTTAGCCAAATCTCATATAATCTTGGGCTTCGCAGCGCTTTTGTGGCTCCGCGGCGAAGGCCTTTTACAAGGTATCCCCACCTAAGAGATTCCCACTGAACCTGACGCATAAACCCGTTGGGTTTGGAATAGAAGGAACGCCGACCGTGGAAAAGAGCCCTCCAAACCCTCCTTTAAAAAGAGAAAACTCATGACAACTTTCAGCGCAAAACCCGCTGAGGTCGTGCACGAGTGGTTTGTGATTGACGCGACCGACAAGGTCCTCGGACGAGTAGCCAGCGAAGTTGCTCTCCGTTTGCGCGGCAAACACAAGGCCATTTACACGCCTCACGTCG
>JBBQBG010000045.1:0-18984 GCA_038317285.1 Burkholderiales bacterium
TGCCCCCCATTCCCGGCGGTGGTAAAAATTACATCACGCCCAATGGCTACGCCGCGCTTCGGGGTGAATGGCTGGACCTGATGGACAACGAGCGTCCCAAGATCGTCGAGGCGGTTTTTTGGGCCGCTAGCAATGGTGACCGCTCAGAGAATGGGGACTACATCTACGGCAAAAAGCGCCTGCGCGAGATTGACCGCCGAATCCGATTTTTGACCAAGCGACTGGAGATTGCGGAGATCGCGAATCCCTGCGTCCACCACGGCAATGACCAGATATTCTTTGGGGCCACCGTGACCTATGCAGACGAAGCGGGGCAAGAGCGCACCGTCACCATCATGGGCATTGACGAGGCCAATAGCGCATTGGGCGAAGTGAGCTGGATTTCGCCGATCGCCCGGACACTGCTCAAGGCCCACGTGGGCGACGTGCTCAAGCTGGTGATGCCTGGCAAGGTGGAAGACATCGAAGTCTTGAATGTCAGCTACCCGGCGCCAGACGCTAGCTAAGATCCCCGACGTATTTGGGCACCGCCACTTTGCGCCGTTCCGCGCGCATGACCGACGCCGTGCGGCTCAGGTTGCGCAGCACCACGGCCAGGTGCGCGGTGTCCCGCACACCAATCACAAAGCGGAAGTCGACTTCTTCCTGCGCACCTTCCGTACCCATGTCGATATGTACGATGTCGGCCTCGGCCGCCGCCAGTGCCGCTGCGACTTTGGCCAGCACGCCCTTGCCATTTTTGGCGGTGACCATGACGCCGGTTTCGAACGAGCGCACCGGTTCGTCCGACCAATCCACATTGATGAAGCGTTCGCTGTCTTTGTACAGCAGTTTCTTGGCGACCGGGCAATCGTGTACGTGCACGACCAGCCCTTCGCCACGTCCCAAGTAGCCCACAATGCTGTCGCCCGGTATGGGCCTGCAGCAGCTGGCAAACTGCACCGAAGCGTTCTCGCTCCCGTCCAGCGTGATGGAGCCCTGCGACGTGGACTCGTGAGCAGTAAAGCGTTCACGGGTCAGCAACAGGGCGTCGGGTTTTTGGCCGTTGTCGGCCAGCAAAAGCACCAAGCGCTTTGCCACAATGTGGGCAATGCGCTTTCCTAGACCAATGTCTGTGAGCAGTTCCTGGCGATTCTTGCTGCCGGTAAACCGCAGCAATTTTTCCCAAATGGGCTCGTAACCGGGTTCCACCTCTGCGTCCGGGAATCGCTCTATACCTTCGGCGCGCAAGGCCTGGGCCAGGAGTTTTTCGCCCAAGTCTTCTGACTCGGTATGTGCCAACGTCTTCAGGTGGTGCCGAATCTTGGACCGTGCGCGGCCGGTCCTCACAAAACCAAGCCAGGCCGGGTTGGGTGTAGCCATGGGTTCGGTCAACACTTCGACCACATCGCCATTTTTTAACTCGGTGCGCAAGGGAACCTGTTCGCCATTGATGCGGGCCGAGACCGTTCTATCACCGACGTTGCTATGAATGGAGTAGGCGAAGTCGACGATCGTAGCGCCCCGCGGCATGGCCATGATCTGGCTCTTGGGCGTAAAAACATAAACTGCATCGGGAAATAGGTCGACTTTTACATGGTCCCAGAACTCGCCAGCGTCTCGGGTTTCATCCTGGATGTCCAGAAGGGATTGCAGCCACTTGTTGCCCAAGCGGTCTGATGGTGCGTCTTCAGGATTGTTGACCTTGTACAGCCAGTGCGCAGCCACGCCGGATTCGGCCACTACATGCATGGCCTCAGTACGCATCTGGAACTCGACATTCACGGCAGACGGCCCTACTAGCGTGGTGTGCAAGGACTGGTAGCCATTGAGCTTCGCAATCGCGATGTGGTCCTTGAACTTGCCAGGCAGCGGTTTGTAGAGTTGGTGCAGCACGCCCAGTGCGGTGTAGCAGTCAATCACGGTGGGTACGATGACCCGAAAGCCGTAGATATCGGTCACTTGGGCAAAGCTCAGGTGCTTGGTGTCCATTTTCTTGTAGATGGAATACAGCGTTTTCTCACGCCCTGCAATGCGCACGTTGATGCCTGCGTCGGCAAACGCGGCCTCCACCTCTTTCTCCACCTTCTGGATCAGGTCGCGGCGTCGGCTGCGGGCTTTGGTGACTGCCTTGGACAACGTGGTGTAGCGCCAGGGCCGCTGGTAGCGGAAGGACAGATCCTGCAACTCGCGGTAGGTCTGGTTCAGACCCAGCCGGTGCGCGATGGGGGCGTAGATTTCCAGCGTTTCCGATGCAATACGGCCCCACTTGCTGCGTGGCACATCGCCCAGCGTGCGCATATTGTGCGAGCGGTCGGCCAGCTTGATCAGGATGACACGCACATCGCGCGCCATCGCCAGTAACATCTTGCGGAAGGACTCGGCCTGGTTTTCCTCACGGGTGTTGAACTGCAGCTTATCTAACTTGGTCAATCCATCGACCAATTCGGCTACCGGAGAGCCAAATTTTTCGATTAACTCGACCTTGGTAATGCCACAGTCTTCCAGCGAATCGTGCAGTAGCGCGGCCATCAGTGCCTGGGCATCGATCTTCCATTCTGCGCATTGCGCGGCGACGGCAATCGGGTGGGTGATGTAGGGTTCACCGTTGTTACGCAGTTGGCCCAAATGGGCCTCGTCGGCAAAGCGGTAGGCTTGCCGCACCTTTCCAAGGTCTTCCGGTGACAGGTAGTCCAGCTTGGAGATTAGCCCGGCAAAACTGGCGGCTGCGGCGTTGGCGGCAGCCGGGCCTAAAGCGGACCCAGCGTCGGCGTTGGTTGCTGCAATATCTTTGCGCGTTGGTGGTTTGACAGGGGTACCCATGGTGTAAATGTAGCGCGCTCCAAAAACATTGGTCTGCCAGGACTTAAAGTGGCCAAAAAAAAGCACCGCATGCGGTGCTTTTTAGGGAGCGTCAACGCTCAGAGGGGGACTTTTTTCAGCATTTCAATGCCAATCTTGCCGGCTGCGATTTCGCGCAATGCGGTGACGCCAGCCTTGTTTTTGCTCTCAATCTTGGGCGTGTGGCCCTGGTTCAGCATGCGGGCGCGGTACGTGGCGGCCAGCACCAATTGGAAACGGTTGGGGATCTGCATCAGGCAGTCTTCTACAGTAATACGGGCCATGGAGTTCTCCGAAAGACTAGGGGATGAGCAACGCTTTGAATGTTTCGGCTCTGGCACGGCGCTGCGCTGCAAATTTGAGCCGTTGGGAGTGAACAATGGCCTTCAAATCGAAAAGCGCACGGTCAAACAATTCGTTGATTATAACGAAATCGAATTTCCCGGCCTGCGCCACTTCGATGGCGGCATTTTTCATGCGCACATCAATCACCTCGGGCGCGTCTTCGCCCCGGCGTTCCAGCCGCGACCGCAATTCCTCCCAACTGGGCGGAAGGATGAAAACAGAGATCGCGTTTGCGAAGATATTCTTGATCTGGATCGCACCTTGGTAGTCGATCTCCAGGATCACATCGGCGCCCTGGGCCATGCGCTCTTCGATCGCGCGCTTAGACGTGCCGTAGCGGAAGTTGTGCACACGCGCCCATTCGACAAAACCGTCTGCAGCCACCATGGCATCAAACTCTTGCTCGGATACAAAAAAGTATTCGCGGCCATGTTTTTCCTGGCCCCGAGGGGGTCGCGTGGTGTGCGACACCGAGGGCTGCACATGTGAATCCAGCTCCAGCAAGGCTTTGACCAGACTGGATTTACCGGCCCCGCTGGGGGCTGCGACGACAAAGAGGTTTCCGGGGTAGTCCATAGACAGTGGCACCAGGGGGCGATTTGAAGATCGCCCTATTCTATGTTCTGAACCTGCTCACGCATCTGCTCGATAAGCACCTTCATGTCCACTGAAATATGGGTCAATTCCAGTGCAGCCGATTTCGAGCCAAGCGTGTTGGCTTCGCGGTGCAACTCTTGTATCAAAAAGTCTAGCCGCTTGCCGATCTCGCCGCCTTTGTTGATCAGGCGTTCGATCTCGTCCAAGTGCGAACCAAGTCGGGTGATCTCTTCTGCCACGTCGATGCGGATGGCAAAGGCAGTGGCTTCTGTCAACGCGCGGTCTTCTGCAGCTTCAGGCAGCGTGGCTCCGGCGGTCAGGGCCATCGCCTCTTTCCAGCGTGCCAGAAAACGTTGGCGATTCTGCTCTACCAATTGGGGTACAAGTGGCACGGCCTGCTGGGCCAAAATACGCAACTGGGAAATATGGTCTAGCAGCATGCTTGAAAGGCGGGCGCCTTCGCGCTGGCGCGAACTCAGCAGGGCCTTGAGCGCCTTGTCGGCCAGTGGCACGACCACTGCTGCCCAATCGTGGGAGCCCGTTTGCTCGGCGGCAGAGAGGCGAATCACATCGGCCACGCTCAGTGGTGTTGCGGTGGGCAGCCAGGCCTTGACGTTGTCTTGCACTGCGTTGAGCCGCTGCAGCAAGCGCGGCGTGGGCTCGGCGATGGTGCTGGCAGCCTGCATCTCGATAGAAGCGCGCACTTCGACCTTGCCGCGCTTAAGGCAACCCACCAACAGATCGCGCAGGACTGGCTCAAATTGGCGCAGGTCTTCAGGAAGGCGGAACGACAAGTCCAGGAAACGGCTGTTGACCGAGCGTATCTCCAAACCCAGTTGTCCCGCCGGACCTTTGACGTCACTCTCGGGCGTTGCGGTGCCGGTGCTGTGCTGTGCACTGGCGTAACCTGTCATGCTATAAACTGGCATTGTGTATTCTCAGTTCGTGAAACGGCCCCGAGAATAACCCGGTTCAGACGGATCAGACAGGCGTGTAACTCTTAATTTATGTCGAAGGTCAAACCAGCACCCTTACCCCCCGACACCACCATTGGCGGCTACCGCGTCATTCGCAAAGTGGCTGCGGGCGGTTTCGGCTTGGTGTATCTGGCGCTGGATGCCGATGGCCAGCGTGTCGCCGTCAAGGAATACTTGCCGTCGTCCCTGGCAACAAGGGCGCCGGGCGAATTGCTTCCGCAGGTACAGCCGGAAAAACTGTCGTTGTACCGCCTGGGTCTCAAAAGTTTTTTTGAAGAAGGCCGTTCTCTGGCGCAGATATCCCACCCTTCGGTGGTCAGCGTGCTGAACTTCTTCCGCGAGAACGAAACCGTTTATATGGTGATGAACTACTTGGAGGGCGCCGCCCTGCAGGACTTCATCGTTACCGCGCGCGACCTTAAGCAAAGCAAGGTGTTCCGTGAGTCCACCATACGGTCGCTGTTTGACGAAATACTGCGCGGCCTGCGTATCGTGCACCAGCACAAGATGCTGCACCTGGACATCAAACCGGCGAATATCTTCATCACCGACGACAACAAATCAGTATTGATCGACTTTGGTGCCGCCCGAGAAGTGCTGAGCAAAGAAGGCAACTTCATCCGCCCCATGTACACGCCCGGCTTTGCGGCCCCCGAGATGTACCGGCGCGATGCCTCTATGGGCCCGTGGACCGACATCTACGCAATTGGCGCCTGTATCTACGCTTGCATGCAGGGATTCCCGCCCAACGAAGCGCCCCAGCGCCTGGAGAAAGACCGCATTGCGGTTGCGCTGGCCCGATTGCGCGGCGTCTACTCCGACAACTTGATCGAAGTGGTCGAGTGGTGCATGTCGCTGGACCCGCTGTCCAGGCCGCAATCGGTTTTTGCTTTGCAAAAAGAGTTGAGCCGTGAGGGCGAACGCCGCTACACGAAGCTCAGCGTTGGCGAGAAAGTGCGCATGCAGTTTGACACCATGGTGACTGACACCAAGCGCAGTGTGTTGGGTGTCTCTAACGTGGCCGCCAAGCCAAAATGAGCACCCCCACGGTCACTATGTTCCCAGCCCCCCAAGGGGGCGTCGACCTCTTTGAGCCGGCTCAGCGAAGGTCGATATGATCGCCCCCACGGTCACTGTGTTCCCTGCCCCCCAAGGGGGCGTCGACCTCCTTGAGGCGGCTCAGCGAAGGTCGATATGAAGTTTTCCGTATTCCAAATCAGCCGCAAGGGTGGGCGCGAGAAGAATGAAGATCGGATGGGGTATTGCTATACCAAGACATCCGGTCTTTTTCTACTGGCCGACGGCATGGGCGGGCACCCTGAGGGCGAAGTCGCCGCCCAGATGGTGCTGCAGGCCATCTCTGCGCTGTACCAGAAAGAAGCCAAGCCCGAGATCGAAGACCCCAAAGCATTCTTCAACATGGCCATCATGGCGGCGCACCGCCAGATCCTGCGCTACGCCGCCGAGAAGCATTTGATGGACACGCCCCGGACCACGCTGGTGGCAGCCATTGTGCAAGGCGGCACCGCCCACTGGGTGCACTGCGGGGACTCGCGACTGTATTTTGTGCGCCATGGCGAGCTGCTGGCGCGCACTAGAGACCACTCTTATATCGAGCAGCACCAGGACGCCAAGCCCGATGTGCCGCTGCCCGACAAATTCAACCGCAACGTGCTCTACACCTGCCTGGGCTCCCCGACCAAACCTGTGTTTGACGTGACCGGCCCCGTGCCGCTGCAACAGGGCGACCGTATCCTGTTGTGTTCGGATGGCCTGTGGGGGAGCCTGGACGATGCGGACATCGTCTACCAACTGGGCCAAAAGCCCGTGGGTACTGCTGCACCCGAACTGGTTGATCGCGCTCTGATCAAGGCCGGTGCGCACAGCGACAACGTCACCGTCATCGCTATGGAGTGGGAAACGCCAGACTCCTTCGAGTCCACGCGCGGCAGCATTTCGACCGACTCCATTGAAGACGGCGTGTTTGCGTCTACCGTCCAGGCCGGTTGGCTCGACTCTGGTGTGGACGATCTGGACGACGCTGCGATCGAGCGCTCGATTGCAGAGATCAACGAGGCTATCCGCCGCTCTGCCGCCCGCAAGGCGTAGCTGTAGCAGCCACTGCTGCGGCCCCGCACGCCATCGCGTCCACAGACGGCCGGCTTTGTCGCCGCGCCGTTTTTTTGCTTTTTGAAGTTTGTCCGTTTTTGGAACACACATGACCGAATTTGTTCGCTCCAACGCACGCGCCGCTGACCAGTTGCGCCCGGTGCGCATCACCCGTGCCTATACCGTGCATGCAGAAGGCTCGGTGCTGATCGAGTTTGGCGGTACAAAGGTGCTGTGCACCGCGTCGGTAGAAGAGCGCGTGCCGCCGCACAAACGCGGCAGCGGCGAAGGCTGGGTCACCGCCGAATACGGTATGTTGCCGCGCGCGACACACACCCGCAGTGACCGCGAAGCCGCGCGCGGCAAGCAAAGCGGCCGCACGCAAGAGATTCAACGCCTGATCGGTCGCTCTATGCGCGCGGTGTTTGATCTGAAGAAGCTGGGCGAGCGCACCATCCAATTGGATTGCGACGTGCTGCAAGCCGATGGCGGCACGCGCACCGCGGCCATCACCGGCGCCTTTGTCGCGGCGCAGGACGCGGTCAATGGTTTGCTGAAAGCGGGCAAGATTTTTGAGTCGCCCATCATTGCATCCGTGGCCGCCATCTCGGTCGGCATTGTGCAGGGCACACCGCTATTGGATCTGGAATACGTGGAAGACTCCGCGTGCGACACCGACATGAATGTGGTGATGACCGGTGCCGGCCATTTTGTCGAAGTGCAGGGCACCGCCGAAGGCGTGGCATTTACCCGTGTGGAGATGGACAAGCTGCTGACGCTAGCCGAAAAAGGGATCACCGAGCTGATGGGCTTGCAACAGCAATCGCTATCAATATAGTAGCTACTCACGCTCATTCTACGAGGGCTAGAAGCCAATTCCATAAAGTAATTGGTTCGACTACCTCTATAAAGTCCAAAGAATGGTTATTTTTGAACCAGTTTGAAGATTTAAACGGTTCAGGACAGCGCAATAGATATGTCCCGCAAAGGTATCGGTAATGAAAATAGTTCTCGCATCCAACAATCAGGGCAAGCTCGCCGAGCTGCAAGCCATGCTTACCCCCCTGGGCTGCATGCTGGTGCCCCAGGGTGAGCTGGGCGTGCCTGAAGCGCCCGAGCCCTTCCGCACCTTTGTCGAAAATGCGTTGACCAAGGCGCGCAATGCGGCCCGGCACACCGGCCTGCCCGCGCTGGCCGACGATGCCGGTCTGTGCGTGGACGCCTTTGGAGGCCTGCCCGGTGTTGACACCGCCTACTATGCCACGCAATACGGCTACGCCAAGAGCGACGACAACAACGTGGTGGCTCTGCTGGAGCAAATGCGCAACATCGACAACCGCCGCGCCGCAATGGTCAGTGCGCTTGTGGCCGTGCGCAGCGCCGACGACCCGGAGCCGCTGATTGCCGTGGGCCGCGTGGTCGGGCAGATTGCCCGCGAACCGGTGGGTAGCAACGGCTTTGGGTTTGATCCGGTGATGTGGATTCCGGAGTTCGGCCAGACCTTCGCGCAACTGCCCATCGACGTCAAAAATGCCAACAGCCACCGTGGGCGTTCGGCCAAGGCCATGTCGGCGTTGATCCGCGAGTATTGGTTGGCCGCATGATGCACAGCAGTTCCATGCTGGTTCAAGGCTTGCGTTCGCTAGGAGCCTGCGCGCCAGAGTGCTCTGCTCCCTCACATCGGTTGGCCCCGCCCGCTTTGCGGGCT
The DNA here is from genome assembly GCA_038317285.1 of Burkholderiales bacterium. Taxonomy (GTDB): domain Bacteria; phylum Pseudomonadota; class Gammaproteobacteria; order Burkholderiales; family Burkholderiaceae_C; genus Allorhodoferax. The sequence continues at coordinate 8,557 of JBBQBG010000045.1, forward strand.
CCTCCTTTTACCTGCGCAGAACACTCTGCCGCCCAGGCTCCCGGGGTGTTGGCATGATTCCGATTTCGCCAGCGAAAACTACACAAGACGCCGCTGTGGTGCACGACGTGACGCATTACATGCGCCCCGGCACGCTGCAGCTGACGGCGCTGCCGCCGCTGTCGTTGTACGTGCACCTGCCGTGGTGCCTGAAGAAGTGTCCGTACTGCGATTTCAACTCGCATGAGCAACCTAATAGCGGTGGCCTGCCGGAGCAGCGGTATGTAGACGCTGTGATCGCTGATCTGGAGGCCGCGTTGCCCTTGATCTGGGGTCGCACCATCCACAGCATCTTCATTGGCGGCGGCACGCCCAGCCTGTTTGCACCGGCCACCATCGACCGGATGCTGGGCGACATTCGCGCCCGGCTCAAGTTGGAGGCCAACTGCGAGGTCACGATGGAGGCCAACCCCGGCACCTTTGAGAAAGACCGCTTTCGCGCTTTCCGCCAGGCGGGCGTCACGCGGCTGTCCATTGGCGTGCAGAGCTTCAACGACGGCCACCTGAAGGCCCTGGGCCGCGTGCACGACCGCGCGCAGGCACTGGCGGCGGTGGAGGAGGCCGCACAGTCGTTTGACACTTTCAACCTGGACATCATGTACGCGCTGCCCGGTCAGACGCTGGAGCAGGCGGGCGAGGACATGGCCACGGCCCTGCAGTTTGGGCCGCCGCATATCTCGATTTACCACCTGACAATTGAGCCCAACACCTACTTCGCCAAGTTCCCACCGGTGATCCCAGAGGACGACATGGCCTACGCCATGCTGGACCACATCACCGACCTGACTGGCGCTGCGGGGCTAGAGCGTTACGAGGTCTCAGCCTATGCCAAAGCTGGCCACCGCTGCAAGCACAACCTCAATTACTGGCAGTTTGGCGATTATTTGGGCGTAGGGGCAGGCGCCCACAGCAAGCTCAGTTTTGCGCACCGCGTCGTTCGCCAGGTGCGTTTTCGCGAACCACGCCTCTACATGGATCACGCGCTGGCGGGTAACGCAGTGGCGCAAAATGAAGAAGTGTCGCGTGGCGATTTGCCGTTTGAGTTCATGCTCAATGCGCTGCGCCTGCGCAACGGCTTTGGCCTGCGCGATTTTACCGAGCGTACCGGCCTTGCAGTGACCGCGATTGCCAGCGCGCTGGAAGAGGCTGAGCGCAAGGGTTTGATCGAACGCGATTTTGCCCGTATGCGACCCACCGTGAAGGGTTTCGATTTTCTCAGTGACTTACAGTCACTTTTCCTGCAAAAATAGTACTCACCCTCGCACTGCGACGCACCAACAGGAGTTGCACTATGTTCTCGGTATACGGCAAGGCCGGTCGCACCTTCAGGGGCTCGCTGGAGGAATTGCGCACGGTCGGGCCCATAACTCGCGCCACGCGCACGCCCGTAGTGGCGCCGATAGGCATGGACCCGCAAGACCAAAATCCCAGCCGCTTTGCGGAACTGGTGCCCGCCACACCGCCACCGGCGCCAATGGATGTGGCCCATCGCACCGCGTTAGCCGCCTATGAACAGACCCGCAACCCTGGCCTGCCGCGCCACCCCTTGACACGTGTCGATGCCGTTATGAGCAGCGATGTGGTCACCATCGCCGACGCGTCAACGGTAGAGCAAGCATGGCAGGTGTTGGCGCACAACAACGTCGGCCAAGCTCCCGTGGTGGACGCGGGTAGCCTGCTGGTTGGTCTCTTCACTCGGGCTGACCTATTGCGCCCCGAGCGCCTACTCGGGCCCGACAGCCATGCCGAGGCTTGGGCCGAGATGCTGGCGCAAAGTGTGGTCGATGTGATGTGGACGCCCGTGCCCAGCGTATCGCCTGATGCCGATATCCGCCGCGTGGCGCGCGTGCTTCTGGACTCGGGCTTGCCCGGTCTCCCCGTAGCCGATGAAGAGGGTCAGGTGATAGGCTTTGTATCGCGCTCCGACATCTTGCGTGCCGTCGTGGCCGACCCGCCGTTGGATCTGTGGATTTAGTGCTAGCGACGCCGCATAGGGCTTACTGGATGCAGGTCTTGCCGATGAAGCGGGTGCAGGGCCTGACCGCAGGCATGGGAAATGGCACCGTCCCAGGCTGGGCCACCGGAATTGTCGGTGTCATGGGCCTTAGCGGCGTCACCTGATTGACCAATCGAAGTGGTGTCGTGCCCCGGTTGTTGCTAGCGAACAGGTTTTGCGACGGAGTCACCACCGTGACGGGTGTAGCGTTGGCGCCCCCAGAATAACTTACCTGCCTCTGCGCCAATGCGGCCATTTGACCGCCGTTGGTGACGGTGCCGGTGCCCGCCAGCAGACGCTGGTAGCTGCCGGGTGCGGCCTCACCCATGCCTGACTTCGCATCTGCCTTGACCACGGCAGACTCCATATCCGCTCCCCTGAGCTTGACCGTGGCACTGCCTGATTGCAATGTGAAGTTGGACGCCCTTTTGGTGTCCATCAACTCGGCGCCTATCACGCGGGCCGTACCGTTGACCAAATTCACCACCGGCGCCTTGCTGTCAGAGCCCGCAGGCGCCGCGTCAATCTTCAATTCGGACTCGGGCCGCATGCCTATCAGGCTGCCGTCGGGCAGAAGCACCTGCGAAATCGCACCAGCGGGAGTGACCAGGCGCTCTCCGGTCTGTAGCACGTCACCCTTGGCCGCAGGGCGGGCGCCGCCGCCGTTGCCGACGATCAGCGTTCCGGGCTGGGTAAATAGCAGCGTGCCCGCGGGTTGCGCAGCGACGCCTTGTGCAAGACCTAAGGCCGCGAGGGCGCAACTGGTGATTCGAAAATGCTTCATGCGGGTCTCCGGGGGATGCGCTACTTCGGGGCGGCTGTAGGGGCCGTGCGTGGTGCATTCTGCAAGGTGGGCGGCGTCGTCAAAGTTTGTAGGATCGCCCGCTTTTGCTCCGGGGTCAAGACCGGTGCTACAGCCGTACCGTTGTTGTTGCCCGTGACTCCGCTGGTGCCCGTCGTGCCGCTAGGTATTGCCGATCCTGTGTTGGTACCAGCGGCGGGTGCCGTGATGCGGGTGCCATTGGTGGTCGGCGCGGGCTGTGTGTTGGTGGGCGTATCGCCGTTGGTTTGCGCACTGGTTGCGGGCGCGCCCGGTGTGGCGGTGGTGGAGCCAGACAAGGCCTCGCGCCGGGCCGCCACTGAGGGGCGCAACAGGCCGTTGGCGCCACGTTTGCTGCCATCGGCCTTGTTGTCGTCACCGTTGTCCTTGCCATCCCGGGCATCGGTCTTGAGGTCTACTTTGTAGAAGTCTGGAATCTTCAGTAAAACTTGGGGCGGCGCATCCGTGGCGAATGGGGCAAAACCCACGTCCCCCCGCTTGAGTGACAGTACGCCACCGTTGCTGCGAATAAAGGTTTCACCATCGTTGACCTTGTCGTACAGCCCGGGAGCACCCAGGTTTTGCGCACCAGGTATATCCAGAATCACTACCGGCTCATGGTCGGTACCCCGTATGCCAATGGTGGCTGTAGAACTGCGGATTTGGTAACCGTTGGGATTGGTGCGGCCAATCAGGCCGGTGATCGAGCGGAAACCGCCGCGCAGCAAAGACACCAGAAAATTTGATTTGCTGGAGTCTTTTTCGTCGTACACAAAGCGGTCAATCACCATCTCGGTGTTGGAACGCACCGACATATAGCCGCCGTCGTTCAAACGCAGCTGCACCAGCGAATCGTCTTGGGTTACCACCTTGTCCCCCGCAAACAGCTCGGCACCCTTTTGCAAGAGGCGCTCATTGCCCTTCGGCTCCACCGCCTTGGCCGAGCCGGTTACGGCCATCACGCGGGCGGCGCTCTGTGCCGATGCCAGGTTGGCACAGCACACTGGGCCGAACGCCAACAACAAACTGACGCGCGCAAAAAAACTGGAGATTTGCATGGCTTTTAGGAAAGTGGCTAAGGGGTGAGTCAATCAGTAATCAAACCGCAGGTTGACCGAGAAGTCGTTCTTGTCATAGGAATACAGATCTGCATTGCTGGTGTTGCGTAAGGTGCTGAACTGCGGCCGAACCGAGAGACCCTTGCCAACGGTCCAGGTCACCCCAAATGCAATGTCATAGAGTGACTCGTCCCGCGACACCAGGTACAGGCTATTGGTGCCAGAGTATTTGGAGAAGGTGGCTCCCAGTGACGCATAGGCGCCAAACTTCTCGGCAAAGCTCTTTTGCAACGTCAGCCGTGGGCCATAAAAACGCCGGTCACCATCGTCACGCCCACCCACGCCCCTTTCGATACCGAAGGAGCCAGACAGGCCGAAGACGGCGGTGCCTTCACTCAGTGAAGTGAGCCAACCCGCTGTCAGTGTGGTGGTTTGTGTGTCTTGGCTGCTGGACGACGCGGCTTGGTAGCGTGCGTCACCGTAGGAACTGCCCAGCGACAACTGGCTGTTGCGATTCAAGGCTAGGCGCCAGTCGAGTGTGGCGCCCACAGTGTCGCGTATGCGGGCTTGGTTCAAATAGTATTGTTGGGCGGTTAGCCCGGCGCGCAGCAGCCAGGGGCCCCCGCTGTAGTTCAGGCCAAACCGGCCGTCCAGTGTGGCGTATCCCGAATCGAAATACTGTTGGTAGGCGCGGCCCCTGTAATCGCCACCACCGTACAGCCCCCATTGGTCGCTAAACTGGTGATTGACCTCGCCGCCAATGCCCAGTGTGCTGTAGTTGTCGGGAGTTTGTCGGCCCGTGGGCGGCGCCGGTGCATACAGACCGGTGGACGGCAGGTTGATGGATGCTAGGGGGGTGGCGCTGCCGATGTTGCTGTCAGACCCCACGCCCGCCTCCACATAGCCTGTAACCACGGTGCGCTTGTTTTGCGATCGCGCCTCGGCAGCCTTGGCGTATTGCTCCACCGCGCTGCGCAGATCAGGCGGCAGGCTTTGCATGGACAGCACGGATTCAAACTCTATCTTGGCGCGGCCGTAGTCACCCAAGGCCATATAGGCCCGACCCATATCGGCCCGAACTCCAATGTACGAGGGCGTGACAGCTAGTATGCGCTCGTAGACGAAGCTGGCTTTGCTGGGCCGGTTGCTCTCCAGTGCTGCTGTGCCCAGTAAGTAGTCGTACACCGGGTCACCAGCACCGGCCACCTCCCAGGGCTCCAGTAGGGCGTAGGCCGCCTCGTGGTCGTTGGCCTTTATCAGGCCTTCCGCCTTCTCCAACAAGGCTTGGTCTACATCGGCCCAGGCCAAGGGCGCTACCAGCGCCAGCGCGACACAAACAGCCCCGCGTCGCCACCGCTTTTTCAAGTCGCCAACATGTGAGGGGTAGACCATGCCAAAAGTCCTTTCACGGCCCATACACCGCAGCGTGGCCGGTTGGTATCTAAATACATCCAGTATAGAAAGCCAAGCATGGCTTGGGGGAAAATTTTGCGCAGTGGGGTTTCGTGGAAAGGGAAGCCATTGAAGCAGACGAAGAACTGAATAATTAGCCCATTCATCGGGCTGGTGATGGCCGTTTCAGTGCGTCTGGCCGCGCTGCTGCGAAAAAAAGAACCGCAGCATTTCCCGCGTTGCGTCAGGACCTGTGGGGTCGGTATAGGACCCCGTTGACTGACCACCGGACCACGCGTGCCCTGCACCGTGGATGACCCAGTGCTCTGCCAGTGGCGCGCCGGTGCCATCGCTGTAGGCCGTACGCGTATAGCGGCGCCCACGCGACGATACGCCTTGTGTGGCAGCGCCAGACGACTGATCAGCGCCGGAGTGCCATGCTCCACCCGGGGCATGGTTGGCCAGCGCGGCCGCAAGCACCTGCTCGCCATTGCGAGGATTCACTGTGTGGTCTTGGTCGCCGTGAAAGACGATGGTGGCTACCGCCTGTTGACTACGCCCGGCCGCAGCAGCGCCGCTTTGCATTTGCACCATGGCCTCGGCCACACTGCTTGCACAGCCTGCGGGCAAGCCCGAGTGCACCCCCGCTGCCGCGAACACATCTGGGTAAGCCGCAGCCACAATTGCTGCCATCGCGCCGCCTGCCGATAGCCCGGCAATGTACACGCGGCGTGGGTCTATGCCGTGCTCTCGTACCACCTGCTGGGTCAGGCTGGCGATCAAGGCTGGCTCGCCGCTACCCCTGCGCTGGTGGTTGTGCTTGAACCAGTTCCAGCATCGCTGGGGGTTGGCGTCCTTCGCCTGTTCGGGGTACAGCACCATAAAGCCTTGCTCGCGCGCCCGTTCGTTCATGCCGGTTCCAGCGGCAAAGTCGTCAGGATTTTGCGTACAACCATGCAGCATGACCACCAAGGCCATTGCCGATTGTGTTGTGGAACGTGCAGGGGTGTAGAGCTTGTAGCGCCGCGTCAGCCCGCCGTGCGCATGGTTGCCCGCTATAAAACTGCCAATGCTGGCTTCGGCTTCGGTATCTCGATCCGTTCGGCCCCGCTGCGCGGGAGGTTGCGGCAGTGGGTGCACACCGCTTTCAAAGACGCAGCCATCGAGGATCAGTGCCGTGTCATCCGCTGAAGGTGTTGCGGCAGTTCTGTTACCCGCTTTGCCGTCCAGTGCGCGTCGTAGGATTTGTGTAGCCTCATTCAAGCGGCCAGCCTGGGTCAGCCGGGTCGCTTCGCGCATCAGCGTCTGCAGTGTTTCGTTCATGCGGTCTTTCGTGGGGTTTTTGGTTTATGCAATGGCTGTGTGAGGGATCAAGTGGTTCGGTCCGCCAACGCAGCCTTGACGGCAGGGCTGGCGTGCAAAGCCCCCAGCACGTGCAGCGATGCGATAGTGGCCGTGGCCAGCTCGGGAGTCACGTCGCTTGCAATGCTGGCCAAGCCCAACACGCGTATGTGCAGTTGCTCTTGCGCCTGATGCAATGCGGTGAGGTCTTGAACACTGAAATGCTGCAGACCCAGCACCAGCATCTTGCGGGTCACCACCTGCTTGACCGCGTCGGCGTGTGTGGCCAATTGGTTGCGAATGGCGGTACGTATGAAGTCGGTTCGGTTGCTGTAAAAACGCTCGGCCACCAACAAATCGATCTGCCCAAGGTCGACAAACCCCATATTGATGGTGATCTTTTCAGACTCTGCGAGCTTGGGAGGGGGCGCCAGTGGGCTGGATTTCAGTTGCATGGCAGCATCATAACACCATCCATATGGATGGTCTATGGATGGTAAACGGCTGCTTGATGGATGTTATCTACAACTGTGAGCCTATGAGTGCGGCAATCCAATCTTGCAGCTTCTCCCATCGGGGCCGTGCCCGCCAGTCCGCCAGTGTCATGGGACGCGCATGGCGCAAGTCGTCGTTGAACATGGCGGTCTGTTCCTTGGCAAATGCAGCGTCAAGGATGTTGAGGGTTGCCTCATGGTTGAGACGAAACGATCGATTGTCAAAATTGGTTGAACCAACCGACGTCAGCAACTGATCTACGATTAGCATCTTGCAGTGGAACATGGTGGGCTGGTATTCGGCGATGACTGCGCCTGCTGCCAGCAGCGGCTCCCACTTTGCACGCGACGCACTGCGCACCATGTCGCTGTCCATGTGTTCGCCCGGCACGATGATGCGCAGCTTGACGCCACGTTTCATCGCGTCCAGCAAGGCGTTGATCGTCAGTTTGTCGGGCACAAAGTACGACGCCGCCAGGTCAATCGAATGCGAAGCTGCAGTGATGGCGAAAAGGTACATCAACGCCATACTCTCGCTGCCCCCAGTGGGCGAGCTGCTAAACATCTGGGCCACGCCGTCGCCCGCCACCACCAATGTAGGAAAGTAGGCTGGGCCGTGCAATACCTCGCCACTAACCGAGATCCAGTTGTCTAAAAAGACCGACTGCATCTGGGCCACCACAGGTCCTGAAACCTTGAAATGGGTATCGCGCCAATGGTCGGGGTCTTGTGCATGGCCGGTCCACTCGGGCGCAATGCCCACGCCACCGGTAAATGCCGTCTTGCCATCCACCACTAGCAGCTTGCGGTGCGTACGGTTGTTCATACGCCCCAGATGGGACCAGTGCGGTGGGTGGAACTTCAGAACCTGCACGCCAGAATCGGCCATGGCTTTCATCAGCGCGTCGTCCATCTTGGCACTGCCGACCCAGTCCAGCAAGACGTGCACCCGCACGCCAGCGCGGGCGCGTTCCGCCAGAGCGTCGGCAAACTCGCGGCCAATGTCACCCGACCAATAGATGTAGGTCTCAAACGTGATGGACTGTTTCGCACCGCGTATGGCGGCCAGCATTTCTGGGAAGATCTGCTCGCCGTTTTGTAGCGCCTGGTAGGCGTTGCCTTGCAAAAAAGGTGGCCCCAGTAAAACACCGAGTTCTGCGCTGAAGCGAGGATCGTCAAGGGAATACTGGCGTGAGATGCGGTGCTCAATGCGCTTCTCGCCCGTCACAAAATTGAATGCGATCACCGCGCCCAGGATGCTCAGCACCGCGGTTATGCCTATAACAATCCACATACGACGACTTATCACAGGCTTGCGCACGGTGACAAGGTGTTGCCCACTGCGCCGTATCCACCGCGCCGCAGGCGATCCATTGTTCGTCCACGGTGTTGGGCAACATCGATCGGCATGGTCATTTCCCTAAAAAATATAAGCAGCAACCATACGTGGAGGCCTCAGACCCATCCGTGCGTTGCCGGACAGACGCGGTAAATTGAGCGCCCAAGCCTATGCGTTCAATTTCTTCTGTTGTTTTGCATCCAAATCACCGGATCGTTCGTTTGTCTTAGGTGCCGCTTTGCAGCGCAAGCCTTAACTGATCAACAACTGGAGTCCCATATGACCGCATTTTTCATCCGTAGTCTCTTCCTGTTACCCGCTTTTAGCCTGGCTCTGGCCGGCGCCGCATTGGCGGCTCCATCCGAAGCCGCCCCTGTTCAAAACACACGGGTCGACGATTTCGTAGCTGGCAAGAAGGCAATTGATGCCAAGAATTGGGAACGGGCAGTCAGCAGCTTTAACAAGGTCGTGGCGCAAGACCCTACGAATGCGGACGCATACAACTACCTCGGCTTTTCCAACCGCTGGTTGGGCCGATACGACGCAGCGTTTGCAGCCTATGACAAGGCACTGGCACTTAATCCCACGCACAAGGGGGCCTTGAACTACTCTGGTATCGCATACCTGAAGACCGATCAAAAACCTAAAGCAGAGGCACAACTCTCAATACTGCAAACCAGCTGCGCCAGCTGCGACGAGACCAAGCAGTTGGTCAAGGCGATTGCAGAGTACCAACCGGCCGCCCAATAAGATATGTTGCATCGAAAAATGACAAACTATTCACGCATTGCACGCAACGCCGGTTGGCTTCTGTTGGCCGCGCTTGCTAGTACGGCCGCACAAGCGGAGCAAAAGTTGCTCGCGAACCAGAGTGAAATTTCCTTTGTGACCAAACAAATGGGCGTTCCGTTGGAAGGGCGATTCAAGAAGTTCGACGCACAAATCGCGTTCGACCCTGCCAAGCCGGCAGGCGGCAATATCGCGTTCACCGTAGACATTGGCAGCGCCACACTAGGTGCACCAGAGACCGACGCCGAACTGCCCAAGGCCTCTTGGTTCAACACAGTCAAGTTCCCACAGGCTACGTTTCAATCCACTGCCATCAAAAATCTTGGCGGCGGCAAATTCGAAGTGACGGGCAAGCTGACCATCAAAGGCAACGTCCGCGATGCGGTCGTCCCTTTGTCGCTGGCGCAAAGCGGCTCCACCACAACCGCCGCCGGGGCCTTCGTCATCAAACGCCTCGCGTTCAAGATTGGTGAAAACGAGTGGGCCGATACCTCCATGGTTGCTGATGACGTGCAAGTCAAGTTCAAACTGGCAATGTCAGGCGTAGCAAAAATCTAATTGAAACCTCAGAAAGACACCAACATGAACTTCACCCCGCCTTTCAGCGCACTGCTCGCCCTTGCTGGCATGCTTCATGGCTCAGCATTTGCCACACCCGAGACTTACACCCTCGACAGTGGCCATACGTTCTCGCGGTTTTCATACAGCCACTTTGGGTTCTCAACCCAACTGAGCCGGTTTAAATAGACAACTGGCACCGTAGTTCTGGACCAGACCGCCAAGACTGGGGTGGTAGATGTGTCCATCGACATGCAGACGGTTTACACCGGTCTGGCGGTTTTTAACAGTCACATCCAAGGCGAAGACTTTTTGGACACCGCGAAATACCCCACGGCCACGTTCAAATCCACCAAGGTCGTGTTCGACGGCGATACGCCAAAATCGATTGAGGGCGAGCTGACCATCAAAGACGTGACGAAGCCAGTCACGCTAAATGTCTCCAGCTATACCAATAAAGCCCATCCGATCTCCAAGCGTAATGCGATAGGCGCAGACGCCTCTGTGGTCATCAAACGCTCAGACTTTCATGCGGGTAAATACGCCCCAAATGTTGGTGACGACGTGACGATCAGCATTGCCCTGGAAGCCCAGAAGCAGTA
>JBBQBG010000046.1:0-18913 GCA_038317285.1 Burkholderiales bacterium
GGCCGGTTTAACAGGTTGCTCGGCGCGGACACGCAGCCGCAGATTGGCGCTTCGCGCAGCCTGCTGCGTGCCGGGCAGCGCCAACGTTGAACCCCATCTAGCAACAGCTCAGCGCTGATTCAAAACCCCAACTGCACCGACAGATAAGCCCCATTCTGCGTGCGGTTACCGGTAGTGGCAGGCACGATCACGCCCAAATCCACATAGGCCAGCGTCAAGGAAATCGTTTTGTTCGGCGCCCAGGCCACAAACACGTCCTTCCAGTCCTGCGCTCGCAGGCCATCGCCCAACCCCGCGGCGGCACCCGGGTCTTGCAAGTTGTTGGGCATGCGCCGGTATTCCATGCCTACAGCCAGGTTGCGGTTGGCCAGCCAAGCCAGCGACAGCTCGGGCATTAATTGGTATGGGTCGCGCGAACCGCCCAAAGTGCCGCCAAATCCTAGCAGGCCGTTTTGGTTGGCGTTGGTGGCACGCAGGGTGCCGTTGACCAGAATGCCTTGCGCCAGGAACAGCTTGGTGGCGCTGACGTACACATCGGTGCCGTTCTTCTTGGCGCCCAAGGCCGACAACGTGCCGTCCAGCCCGCTCGATTGCAGCGACTTGAACTCCACCCCCACGGCCACTTGGGGCTGCCAGTTGTCACTGTTCAGCACGGCGTCGCCCGCCACACGCCACTTCGCACCCAAGATGTCTTGCGTTAACTGCAGGCCGGGTATGCCCAGCCCCGGCCCGGTAACGCCGGTATCAAAGGATTGGCGGGCCAAGGACACTTCCCACCGGTTGCGAATACCCAGTGTCAGACCATAGGTGTTCAGGCCATAGTCGTTGGTTGTCACACGGGTTGCGTGGGCCGACAAACCAGTAGCCTGGTCGCTGGCGTAGGTGCCTATCGTGGCCCAAGGGGTCAGGCCGCCACCGGCCGCGCCATCCACACTACTGACGCCTGCGGTCAACAACAATTTGCCTTGGCGGTTGGCAGCAGGACTTTCGGTGATGATCTCGCGGTGCATCGGCGCCAGGCGGGCCAGCAAGCGGTTTTGTATCGCGAAGGGGATATCCCGTGCGTTCATGCAGTCTTGCAGGATCTCCACCAGCAGGTTGAATTCGCCCGTGCCGATCTTCAGATCAGCGTGCGACTTCTTCATCTCTTCACCTTCGTAGACACAGGGCCCGCCGCTGACGCGGCATAACTGGTCAGTCAGTTGCTCCTTGAGGTAGGCCGGTTTGATGTTCTTGAACAGGGGGCCAATCGTCTTCTCGGCACGCAAGCGGTCCACCAGATCGTCCATCAACAGGCGGATGCCCTCTTTTTGCCCCAACGCGTTGTAGAGCGCCAGATGGGGAGGCGTCAATGTATCCGTGGAAGTTAGACTTTGCGCCTGCACGGATGCGCCGGCACCGATTGCAGCCAACAACACCATAAAACCGGTGCGGCGCCAAGCGACGAAGCGGTGTCCCGGTCCATGCGTAGGTGTGGGGGTCGGGGTGCAGCGGTGCAACATGGTCGGCCTTACAACGGTCTGTCAATGAGAAGAAGATGCGGCGTCAATGCCGTAGATCTGCAAATCATAATAGTCAAGACCGCCGTTACATGCAGCCATTTCTCAGCTTTCCCCGTGCCATACAGGTATATGCTGGTCAACTTCACCCATTGCACGCGCAACGCGGCGAATTCGCTCTCGCTACGCCTGCAGTTGGTGTTTCAAACAAGCGCTATACACTGGGCTTTTACCGACAAATTTCAGCGCATGCACACGAACCTCTGGATTCTGCTGTCGACTTGGGCGCTAATGGGGCCGCTTGCGCATGCGGCCAACGTGTCGGTGCAACTGCAAGACCCGGCCGGCAAGCCACTGCCCGAAGGCGTAGTCTTTCTCGAATCGCGTGAAGCCAAGCTGTTGGCCAAGCCGATCGCCGGGGCCGAGATTGCACAGATCAGCAAACAGTTCACACCCAGGGTGCTGGTAGTTCCAATAGGTACGGCAGTGAGCTTTCCGAATCGCGACACCGTTCGCCACCACGTGTACTCCTTCTCGCCCAACAAGACATTCGAGCTCAAGCTGTATACCGGCACTTCGCCCAGCCCCGTGATTTTTGACAAGCCCGGTATTGCGATCTTGGGCTGCAATATCCACGACAACATGGCGGCCTGGGTCGTGGTGGTGGAGACACCCTTTTTCGCATTGAGTGACGCCAAGGGTGTTACTACGATGCGGGATGTGCCCGCAGGCAACTACCGTCTGCGCATCTGGCACCCCGGGCTGGCAGTGGGCGCACCCGCGACCGAACAGGCGCTCACCGTGAGCACGGCCGATGTTTCCATGGTCTACCGCCTGGCAGGTGTAACACCGTGAAGATGGAATGGCGACCGGATTACTGGGGCTTGTCCTCGCGCATCGTCGCTTTGTCTTTGTTGCTGCTGTTGATCGTGCAAGCCGCCGTGTTCAGTGTGGTGCGCATCAGCATTGAGCAAAGCGCCAAACGCCAGGTTGAGCAGGAGCTGTTGGTTGGGGAGCGGGTCTGGCGCCGACTGTTAGACCAGAACGCGCAGACTTTGACGCAGGGCGCCACGGTGCTGGCAGCTGACTACGGCTTTCGCGCCGCCATCAGCACACAGGACGAGGCGACTATCCGCTCGGCCCTCGAAAACAACGGGGCCCGCATCAACGCCACGGTTACCGCGTTGATGGACACCAATATGGGCCTGCGCGCAGTCGGCGAAGGGCAGGACAGCAACCAGTTGCGGGGCGTGCTGAGCCGACTCACCAGCCCTGGCGTACGCGACGCGCAAGGTAGCCAGGTTGCACTGATCGGCCGCACACCTTACCAATTTGTGCTGGTTCCGATACGGGCACCCGTTGTCGTAGGTTGGGTGTTGATGGGTTTTCCGATCAACCAGAAACTGCTGGATGACATGCGCGCCATCTCCGAGATGCACTTGGCCCTTATCAGCGAGACCCCGAGCGAAGGCCGCCACGTGGTGTCCACGACCTTGCCTTTCGGCGCCCTGCGCATGCTTGAAAACTCTGCCCAGGATGTCTCAGAGCTCTTGGTGGACAACGACCAGTTGATTGCCCGCAGCGTCAAACTGGATACTGGCTCTTTTGGCAGTGTGCGCACCCTGTTGTTCCGCTCAACCAATGAGGTCGTCGCACCGTTTCGGCAGGCTCAGGTGGCGCTCGCCTGGATCACCGCCCTGGGTGTAATGCTGTTTGCCATTGGCAGCGTGTTTGCTGCTCGGCGCGTGACCACGCCCTTGCGCTCCCTGGTCCATGCCACCGAAGCCCTGGGGCGCGGCCAGTACGACGAGCCCATGCAGCACACCGACCGACACGACGAAATCGGTGGCCTGGCCAAGGCCTTTGACGCCATGCGCATCAACATCGGCGCACAGCAAAACGAGATCCGTACGCTGGCCTATTGGGACCGACTGACCGGTCTGCCCAACCGGGCACGCTTTCGCGAAGCGGTGCAAGCGCAGATCCAAGTAGCCAGTGCCGACCTGGGCGATCCCAGCAAGAGCATGGCCATCCTGATGCTGGACATCGACCGTTTCAAGCACGTCAACGATGTGCTGGGTTATGCCTTTGGCGACCAGTTGCTGATCGCGGTTTCCAAGCGGCTTACGCAGCAGGACATGCGGGCCGGCGACATCGTGGCGCGCCTTGGCGGCGACGAGTTTGCCGTCATGTTGACCGGCAGCAATGCGGAAACCGCTGTCAATGTTGCCCAGCGCATCGCCAAATCGTTCGAACTACCCCTGGCGTTTGAAGAGCAGACCGTGGACATGAGCGCGAGCATGGGCATTGCCTGTTTTCCACAGCATGCACAAGACGTGGACGCGTTGTTGTCGCGGGCCGAGGTGGCCATGTACGCCGCCAAGTCGCGTACCACGCTGATGCAGGTTTACGACCCATCGCTGGATTCGTCTAGCAGCGAGACCCTGTCCATGCTGTCAGAGTTGCGCAATGCTGTGGCCCAGGGCGAACTGCGCCTGTTCTTGCAACCCAAGATCGGGCTGGCGACGGGCCGAGTAGTGGCCGCCGAGGCCCTGGTTCGCTGGCAACACCCGCAACGCGGCTTGGTGCCGCCAATGGAGTTCATACCCTTTGCGGAGCAGACTGGCTTTGTACGGCAATTGACGATGTGGATGTTTGAAGAGTCAGCCCGCATCAGCAAGACCTTGGTACGCGCCGAGGAAGGATTCAAACTGGCCATCAACCTGTCCACCCGCGACCTGCTCGATCTGGAATTTCCTGCGCGTCTGGATGCCGTGCTGGCCAAGTATGAGATTGCGGCCAGCGCCTTCTGCCTGGAGATCACCGAGAGCGCCATCATGGACGACCCCCAACGCGCCCAAAACACGTTGAACCTGCTGTCGCAACGCGGCTTCAAGTTGTCGATTGACGACTTCGGCACCGGCTACTCGTCACTGGCCTACCTCAAGAGCCTGCCGGTGGACGAATTGAAAATCGACAAGTCCTTCGTCATGAACATGGAGACAGATGAAGACGATGCCAAGATCGTGCGCTCCACGGTGGACTTGGCCCACAACTTGGGCCTGACAGTGGTGGCAGAGGGCGTGGAAAACGCGCTGATATGGGAGAAGCTCAAGGCCTTGCAGTGCGACGAGGCGCAGGGCTACTTCATGAGCAAGCCAATCGCGGCCCATACTTTTGCGGCATGGTGTGACGCATGGGATGCGCGCCAGCAGCAGACGGCATAGGTTTCATCTGAAGGCCTAGGTCACTTGAGCCTCTAGCGCCCGTGGAATGTGCCTGAGTAGCTATGAATTTTGTAGCTACCAAATCATCGGTCCGATCAGTTTATCGGCAACCCAAAAGCGCATAAGCCGCTCCCAACCGCCAGCACCCCTGCCCCTGCCCCTGCCTTTTCAGGTCTTGGGGGGCATTTCTCGTTTGCGTTTTGGTTAACTGATTGGGTCCTGCTTACATCGCGCCTGAAAATACATTTTCAAGTTTGTACTTTTGTGGAATAATAAATTCATATAATTATTTACAACAGGAGACTCTCCGAATGTCCCAAGCGATGTATGCGTCCAACCCCAGGCCGTCGGCGATCGCGCTGGCTGTCCGTCTCGCACTCGGCTTCACGGCCGCACTGGGTGCGTCTGCGGCTGCGTTGGCGCAGAGCGATGCGCCTGCCCTCAATCGCGTCGAAATCACCGGCTCTTCCATCAAGCGTCTGGAGTCAGAGACCTCGCTCCCGATAGAAGTCATAGACCGTATCGCGATCGAACGCAGCGGCGCCACCACGGCCGAGCAGTTGTTGGGGCAGTTGACCGCCAGTCTGGGTGCCATCGACGAAAAGCAGCAAAACACTGACACCCAAAAGAACAGCGGCTTCTCGGGCGCCAACCTGCGGGGCCTGGGTGTTTCGTCGACGTTGGTGTTGCTCAACGGGAGACGCATGGCCAACTACGCCTTCGGGGGGCAGGGGGTCGATCTGGGCTTTATTCCCATCGCCGCGTTGGAGCGTGTAGAGGTATTGAAAGATGGCGCATCGGCAACCTACGGTGCCGACGCGGTGGGCGGCGTGATCAACTTCATTACACGCAAAGACTTCCGGGGCGCACAACTGTCGCTGAGAGCGGGCGCTTATGAAGAGGGTGGCGGTTCGCGCAAGCAATTCACCGGCTCCGCAGGTGCAGGTGACCTGCAGGGCGATGGATACAACGTATTTGGTGCGCTGCAAATACAGAGCAGCGCCCAACTGCGCGCCGTACAGCGCGACTGGTCAAAAACCGCACTGCGCTCCGATGTGGGCAGCGTGGGCACGTCCACGACCAACTGGCCATCCAACCTCTTTACCACCAGCTCAGCCAGTTCCCTGTTGGGCAGCGTCAGCACCAATGGTGGCAAGTGCGCTCCACCAGCCAGTGTGTTCAGCGGTGGCTATTGCAGTTTTGACTACCAGGCCACCGCCGATCTGGTGCCAGAGTCAACCAAGCTCAACGCGTTTGCCCGCGGAGTGATGACGCTGGATGCCAACAACAACCTGTTTCTGGAGGCAGCGCATTCCCGTAACGACGCGTTCTACCGGATATCACCGGCGACATTTACCAGCTACCGCCTGACCGCCAACGGCCCGCGCATATCGCTGACCTATCCGAAGGGCGGCCCTTTCTTCCCAACGACGTACACCAGCATCACGACGGGTGCGCCGGTTGCCACCCCCAATACAAAGGACATCTTCGTCGCTGTACGGTTGTTGCCATTGGGTCAGCGTGAGCGCGTTCAGGCGACATCACAAGACCGTCTGGTGCTCGGTGCAGAGGGCGAGTTGGCGGGTTGGGACTACAGCACGGCGCTCAACCATTCCGTCTCGGCGACCACTGAGCAGTACAACAACGGGTTTGTCTACGGCAACAAACTCGGCCCGTTGATCGCCTCCGGTGTTGTCAACCTGTGGGGTGACAACACTCCTGAAACCCTGCAGAAACTGGAGGCCACGCAGGCCCACAACGTAGCAGGGCGCACCGGGCGCGCCACCAGCGACAGCATAGACGGACATGCATCCAGGGAACTGATGCAGCTTGCCGCCGGCCCGTTGGCGGTCGCGGTGGGTTTTGAAGTGCGCCGCGAAACCTTGTCTGACATCCAGTCCGACGAGGCCAAGTCCGGGCTGCTCAACAACGTGACTTCTTCGCCCGACACGGTGGCCTCACGCAACGTGAAGGCGCTGTTTGGCGAGGTGCACGTGCCGATTGTCAAGTCGCTGGACATGGACTTTACGGTGCGCTACGACGCATACGACAGCGGCTCTATTGGCAGTAGCACCAACCCCAAGCTGGCGCTGCGTTGGCAGCCCAGTAGGGAGGTGTTGATTCGAAGCGCCATTGGCACTGGCTTCAGGGCCCCGTCGCTCGCGGACATCAGCGCATCGGGCGGGCTGTCTTCGACGTCCAATTTCTACTCTGACCCAGAACGTTGCATCAACAACGTAGGCCCGGGATGCAAGCCTGGTCCGTTTGCCATTCGCTCCGGTGGCAACCCATTCCTGAAGCCGGAGACCTCACGGCAGTTTTCCTTGGGCGCTGCCTTTGAGCCAGGCAACGGAATCTCGGCCACCGTGGACTATTGGCAGATCAACAAAGAGAGTGTGATCTCGCAGTTGAGCGAGTCGTTGATTGCAAACAACTTTCGTTACGTCTCCAAGTACGTCGTGCGCGACGTGGCAGATCCGGCCTACCCTGGCTTGCCGGGCCAGATTGTTGAAATCCTGCTGCCGGTTGACAACCAAGGCGCGCGCAACGTGAGCGGCATCGACTTGACCCTTACGCACCGATCCAACTTCGGCGACATGGGCAAAGTAAAGGTAAAGCTCAATGGCACCTATCTGCTCAAGAGCGAAGAGCAACTGGTGCCTGGCGGGGAGGTCACGGACAACCTTGGCAAGTACGCCAACCTGTATCCCACGCCGCGCTGGAGGCACCGGGCCACGCTGGACTGGGATGTGGGCACATGGACCCTCGCCTTGGCCAACAACTTCCAGTCCGACTACCGCGACGCCTACGCCAACCAGACGGATCCGGTCACAGGATTTGTCGCCAGCGTAGCCCACGGCACGCCAGGGTCTGTGTCGTCGAATGTCGCCTCGTACAGCACGTTTGATCTGCAGCTGGCGTACCGGGGGCTCAAAAACACGCGCCTCCAAATGGGGGTTATCAACCTGTTCAACCGGGCACCCAACGTATCGAACCAAAGCGGCTACTTCCGCGGCTTTGACCAGAGTGTGGATGCCACCGGCCGGTATGTTTACGTCGACCTGAATTATGCGTTCTGATCCCACGCCGTTCACAGCGGCAGAACCTGTAACCCCCTACCCATCGTCCCTCAACCAAACGGAGTTCTTCATGAAATTTCAACCCACGGTCAAGAAACTGACGGGCGCCATTCTGCTGGTCTGCGCCGGCATCGCCCCAGCGCATGCAGGCAAAGTGCTCGATGGCGTCAAACAAAAGGGTTTCGTAACCTGCGGCGTGCACACGGGCCGTGCGGGCTTTGCACTGGCAGATGGCGCAGGCAACTGGTCGGGGCTCGACGTGGACTTCTGCCGCGCTTTAGCCGCAGCCGTGCTCGGTGATGCGACCAAGGTCAAGTTTGTGCCCACCAGCGCACAGACCCGCATCACGGCGCTGCAGGCCGGAGAAATTGACGTTCTTGCGCGCAACACGACATGGACTTTCAACCGCGATGCGTCGCTGGGGCTGATGTGGGCTGGTATCAACTTCTATGACGGACAGGCCTTCATTGCCAAGAAGCGGCCCAACCTGACCAGTATCAAGCAGCTCAACGGAGCCACCATTTGCGTGGACTCTGGCACCACCACCGAACGCACGCTGGCCGAATATTTTCGGGCCAACAAGCTGCAGTACAAGGCAGTCGTGTTTGACCAGGCAGAGGCCGCACAGCAGGCGTTTGCCAGCGGACGCTGCCAGGCCTACACCGGTGACAACGGTGCCTTGGCCGTGCTCAAGGCCAAGGACCTGAAGAACCCTGACGACTACGTCATCCTGCCGGACCTGATTTCCAAGGAGCCACTCGGACCCGCAGTTCGGCGCGGTGACGAGGACTGGTTCACCATCGTGAAGTGGACGCTCAATGCCATGGTCGAGGCGGAAGAACTGGGTGTTTCGCAGGACAACGCCGATGATCTGAAAAGCAACAGCACCGACCCCAATATTCGGCGCTTCCTGGGGGCTGGCGATGACTTGGGCAAGTTCCTCGGGCTTGACAAGGAATGGAGCTACCGGATCGTCAAATCGGTCGGTAACTATGGCGACAGTTTTGAGCGCAACCTGGGCGCCAAATCTACGATCAAACTGCCACGTGGCCGCATGAATTTGTGGACACACGGCGGGTTGATGATGTCGCCGCCTTTGCGCTAAGGTCGTCGCGCGGTATGCGGTTCATGCGGCTTTTGCGTCCATCACCTGGCTTGCGCTGGCGTTCGCTGCTGGGGCAGTGCCTGGTGTTGTTCGGGGCAGTCGTGCTCGGGTGGTGGCTGGTGCGCAACGCGGTCACCAACCTGGCGGCACGCAACGTTGCGTCGGGCTTCGGCTTTCTGAAGGATACCGCTGGGTTTGCCATCTCGGAGGGGTGGCTTACCTATGACATGGAGGACTCGTATCTGCGCGCGCTGGCCGCCGGCCTTGCCAATACCCTGCGTGCGGCATTGCCGGCCGTGGTGTTGGCAACCGCATTGGGCTTTGCCCTCGGGCTGGCGCAGATCAGCAAGCATCCGGTGCTGAGTCGCTTGGCGCGGCTCTATGTGGACGTGATTCGCAACATACCCCTCCTGGTGCAAGTGCTCCTGTGGTACTTCGCGTTGACGCAATGGCTGCCCAGCCCAGACCAGCCCATGCAGTGGATGGGGCTGGTGTTCCTGAGCAAGGGCGGTTTGGCATTTGCGTTGCCAGAGTCGGCAAGCATGCTGTGGGTGGCCCTGGCTGGCACGCTGGCGCTGGGTTGGGTCGGCCGGACTGTCGTACAGCACCAAAGCCGGCGTATGCGGGCTGCGCTGCTGATCCTGATACTGCTTGCAGGCATCTGCATGTGGGCGCTAGTGCCGCTGCAGTGGGAGCTGCCACAGGTTTCGTCGTTTGGCATAACCGGTGGTACCACATTGAGTCCTGAATGGGTGGCACTGGTCGGGACGCTGTCGTTGTACGGAGCGGCCTACTGTGCCGAGGTGGTTCGGGCCGGCTTGCAGGCGGTACCCAAGGGGCAGTGGGAATCTGGCCATGCACTGGGCCTGACCTGGGGCCAGACCCTGTCCAAAGTGATTCTGCCGCAAGGGCTGCGCGTGATGGTTCCCCCCTACACCAGCCTTGTCATGAACACCATCAAAAACTCATCGTTGGCGGTTGCCGTGGGCTACCCGGATGTCGTGTCGGTGGCCACCACCGCCATGAACCAAAACGGACAGGCCATCGAATGCATCGCCATCATTGCGGGTGTCTACCTCATGCTGAACCTGGTCACTGCGTTGGTTATGGGCATGGTCAACCGCCGCGTGCAAATCAAGGAACGGTAGGCCACCATGCAAGCATCTCCTTCGTCGACGCTCATGCTCGCCGCACCCAGCCCATTGCGATCCATGGTGCAGCGCGGCTGCGGTCGGCTCGCTCAAAGCCCTGGGACCTCGCTGCTATCGCTTACCCTGCTGTGCGCGGTGCTGTGGATCGTCTGGCAGTTTCTGGCGTGGGCCGCGTTCGGTGCGGTCATCGCGCCAGACGCGCAGGCTTGTAGAGCCTCCAGTGGTGCCTGTTGGGGCGTGGTGGTTGAAAAGGGTGCGTTGGTCATGCTGGGGCGCTTTCCGCAAGGCGAACAATGGCGTCCGATCTTGGGTTGCGCGCTGATGCTGTTCGCTCTGGGCGCAGCCGCCCACCCACGCTTTTTTGGCAGCAAGGGATTGCTCCTGCTGGTTGCGGGTATAGCCAGCTTCGGACTGCTGATGGCGGGAGGCTTCTTTGGCCTGACGACGGTTTCAACTGAGCTGTGGGGCGGCTTGCCGTTAACACTATTCTTGGCCGTCATCTCTTGCCTTCTTGGTGTACCGGCTGGCATTGCGCTGGCATTGGGGCGGCGCTCGCGCTTGCCAGCCTTGCGCTGGATCAGCACCGGCTACGTGGAACTGATACGTGGCGTTCCGCTCATTACCTTGTTGTTCTTTGGCGCCTTCGTTTTGCCCTTGGTTTTGCCGCCCAGTTGGCGTTTCGACGCGATGCTGCGCATAGGCGTTTGCCTGACGATGTTTTCGGCCGCATACCTGGCGGAAGTCTTCAGGGGCGGGTTGCAGGCCGTGGTCAAAGGGCAGTACGAGGCGGCGCATGCGCTGGGCCTTACCAAATGGCAGAGCCTGAACCGCGTCGTCTTGCCGCAGGCCCTGCGCATCACGATCGGCCCGGTTGCCAACAACTTCATTGGCGCGGTGAAGGACACCTCCTTGGTAGCCATCGTCAACATCTACGACATGACCGGGGCTTTGAAGCTGGCCATGAGCGACCCGGAGTGGCGGCCTTTCTTTGTAGAGATTTACATCCTGGTCAGTTCGGTCTACCTGGTTATCGGAGTTGGCATTGCGCAATACGGACGATTTTTGGAGCGGCGCTACGCGCTGAAGTAGATGGCACCTATTCCTTTGCTCAGTATCTCGCGGCTGCACAAAAACTTTGGAGCATTCCAGGCCCTGGTGGACTGCAGTCTTGACGTGGCCAGTGGCGAGAAAATTGTCATTTGCGGACCATCGGGCTCGGGAAAGTCAACCCTGATCCGGTGCATCAACCAAATCGAAAACCACAATGGCGGACACATCCGTTTCCAGGGTGTCGAACTCGACCACTCGGCAGCCGCGACCAAGGCCCGCAAGGGCATCGGCATGGTGTTCCAGCAATTCAACCTGTTTCCGCATTTGACGGTGCTGGACAACTTGACGTTGGCACCCACTCTGGTGCAAGGCGTCCCTGAGCCTCAAGCACGTGCGACGGCCATGGCGCTATTGGAGCGCGTGCACATTGCCGAGCAGGCCCACAAGTTCCCCGGGCAACTCTCTGGCGGACAACAACAACGGGTGGCTATAGCACGGGCGTTGGCGCTGGCACCCGAACTCATGCTGTTCGATGAACCGACCTCGGCCCTCGACCCTGAAATGGTGGGTGAAGTGCTGGACGTGATGCAGGATCTTGCGCGTCAGGGCATGACCATGATCGTGGTCACGCATGAGATGGGCTTTGCACGGCAGGTGGCCGACCGGGTTGTGTTCATGGAGGCGGGCCGCATTGTCGAGACCCAGCCCACCAAACAGTTCTTTGAGCGTCCGCAGAGCGCACGAACCCAAGCATTTTTGGACAAGATTCTTCAACACCACGAGACCACATGAACTATGTTTTAGCAGTGCACGGCGGAGCCGGCACCATCCGACTCGGCGGCGATGAGACACCCTACCACGCTGGACTCAGGGCAGCGTTAGAAGCGGGCGACGCGATCCTGCGCCAAGGCGGGACTGCGCTGGATGCGGCGACGGCAGCCGTCGTCAGCCTGGAAGACTGCGCCCTGTTCAATGCCGGCCATGGAGCGGTGTTTACATCGGATCAGACCCATGAACTGGATGCATCCTTGATGGACGGCAGGGACTTACGGGCTGGCGCGGTGGCCACCGTGCGCCACGTCAAGAATCCCATCCTGGCTGCCCGTGCGGTGCTGACGGATGGTCGCTTCGTTCTGCTGGGTTCTGAAGGCGCAGACCACTTTGCAGGCCAGGCGGGCCTGACGGTCGTCCCCAACAGCTACTACTCTACCGAGCATCGCATGGCGCAACTGCGCGCGGCCCAGGCGCATCAACCTGGGCAGGCGGTACTGGATCATTCTGGAGCACCGGCTGCGAAGCCGTCGACTATGGCGGCGAACCCATTGCTCAGCCATTCGCGCTTCGGAACGGTAGGCGCTGTAGCGCTGGACCGCGAGGGCCACTTGGCGGCTGCCACGTCCACCGGTGGCATGACCAACAAGCATCCAGGGCGCGTTGGGGATACGCCGTTGGTGGGCTGCGGTGTCTATGCCAATGATGCGACCTGTGCCGTGTCCGCCACCGGAACGGGGGAGCATTTCATCCGCGCCTGTGTGGCCTATGACATCCATGCTCGCATGCTCTACGGCGGCATGCCGCTGGATGAAGCAGCCCGCGCGACCCTGAACGAGTCGCTTGCGTCCATCGGTGGCGAAGGGGGCTTCATTGCACTGGGACGCGACGGCACCCTTTCGATGCCATTCAATTCCACGGGCATGTACCGCGGTGTCGTGCGCGAGGGGCAAGCCTTGCAGACACTGGTTTTCTGAACGTCTATCCATCCAATCACGAGATGCATCCAATGAACACATCTGTCAAAACCAAATCTGTCGTCCGCCGCTTCATCGCGTTGGGCCTTTTGTGCGCCGGCGTCGTCGCGCTCGCAGCGCCAGAGACTCCCGGGTCCCTGGTCCTGGTGGGAGGGGCCTTGCGCAAAGACAACACGGAGGTGTGGGAACGCATCGTCCAGTTGGCCGGCGGGCCCGACGCACCGATCGCCGTCTTCGCCTCCGCATCGATCAATCCCAAGGGTTCGGGTGCTTCAGTGGTAGATGCATTGAACAACGCAGGCGCGAAGGCATTCTTCGTGCCGGTTGCCGTGAAGCTTGCCGAACCCGACTACCGCCAAGCGGCAGCGGACCCGGAGTGGGTTTCCAGAGTCAGCACCGCCAAGGGCGTCTTCTTTACCGGAGGTGACCAGGGTCGCATTACGCAGGCTTTGCGCTTGCCCAATGGCAACCCCACGCCGATACTCGACGCGGTTTGGAGCGTATACCGCAAGGGCGGCGTGATTGCTGGCACCAGTGCAGGAACGGCGATCATGAGCACCACCATGTTCCACGACGCCATGCCGGTGCTTGCAACCCTCAAGGACGGCGTAGGACGCCCAGGTGTTATGGGTCAGGGGCTGGGGTTCATAGGCCCCGACATATTTGCAGACCAGCATTTGCTGACGCGTGGACGCTTCGCGCGCATGTTGCCAGCGATGCTGGCCCATGGCTACCGATTGGGTTTAGGGGTGGATGAGAACAGCGCTGCCGTGGTGACTGGGGGCAACAAGGTCGAGGTGATCGGTTACAAGGGCGCGCTGGTGGTGGACCTTGCAGAAGCACGGCGGGGCCCGGCTGGCACCGCACTGGATCTGAGTAACATCAAGCTATCGTATTTGAGCCGGGGTGACCGATTCGACCTTGCCACAAAAACGTTTGTCCCCACGCCTGAAAAAGGCCAGCGCATGCTCGATTCCAGCAAGCACCAGCACACCGTAGCACGTTTTTACCCCGACATTTTGGGCAACACGACCGTAGTGGATTTGATGCAAAACCTCATTGACAACGTGCAACCCGAGGCGGTGGGTCTGGCGTTTGGCGGGCCGCAAGACCCGAGCCCCGAACTCGGTTTCGAATTCCGGTTTCGAAAAGGCAAGGACAGCGCAGCCTACGATACCGGAAAGTTGGGAGGTGAGGACATTTCCGTCGTCAACATCTACCTCGATGTTCGACCTATTGTCATGTCGACCCCGATGTATCGCCTGCGTACTGCACCGTGACTGCAGCGTGAAGCAAAGGCGTTTTTCCGGTGGTACATTGTTCGGATACATCGGACACCATCATGTCAAATCAACCCCATCCTCTAGATCGCATCCGCCAAGCAGCGGCCGACGCGCCGCCAGCCCTGGCAGCGGTCGCGCAGTGGATGCTCAGGCACACGGCACAGGCTGCAACGCTGGGCATTGAAGACATCGCCCGTGCATGCGGCAGCTCGCCAGCCAGCGTGAATCGGCTGTCGCGTTTGGCGGGCTATGCTGGTTTTGCCGAATTGAAAGCGCAACTGGCCGTGGTGATGCGTGCCACCATTGACCCGGTGCAAAAACTGCGCGAAGAGCAGCATCGCAGCAAGGTCGAACCGCTGGCACAGTATGTTGCCATGGGGCAGGCCAACCTGGAGCAGTTGATCAGGGTGAATATGGCAGCAGATATGGATGCCGCCGCAAAATTGCTGGCCACCAAGGGACGCATCTATGTCTTGGGCTTTGGTTTGACCAGTTATGTCTGCGGGTGGCTGGCTGACGCGTTGACGCCCTACAGTTTTTCGGTGACTGCCTTGGGCGGTGCGGGTGGCACCGAGCAGAGTGCCAGCCGCATGTGCAATATTGGCAAGGGCGATGTGCTGGTGGCCATCAGTTTTCCGCGCTACTCGCGTGACACCGTACATTTGGCACGTTTTGCACGGGAACATGGCGCAAAAGTGTTGGCTATTGTCGATTCACATGCGGCGCCCTTGGCCAACGAGGCCGACTTGCGCCTTTTCGCCTCTGCTGCGCATGCAATGCTGCCCTCAAGTTATGTCGGCGTGCAGCTCCTGTGCGAGGCGCTGGTAGCTGAGGTGATGCGCCGCAATCCCAAGGCAGTGGCTTTGGCAACTGAGTTGACGAATTCGATCGCTTCCCAGTTGACCGTGGTTTGACTCTATTTGCTGCTCGGAAACGCAAACACCGTTCCCTCCCGCACACCGGCTGATGGCCAACGTTGCGTGATGGTCTTGCGCTTGGTGTAGAAGCGTACCGCGTCCGGGCCATAGGCATGTAGATCACCAAACAGCGAGCGCTTCCAGCCACCAAACGAGTGGTAAGCCACAGGCACAGGCAGCGGGACATTGACGCCCACCATGCCGACCAAAATGTTGTCGCTGAAGTAGCGGGCCGCCTCGCCATCGCGGGTGAAGATGCAGGTTCCATTGCCATACTCATGGGCGTCAATCATGTCCATGGCTTCTTGCAAGGTCTTGACGCGGACCACGCCCAGCACCGGGCCGAAGATTTCTTCCTGGTAGACCACCATGCCGGGTTTGACATGGTCAAACAGGCAGGGGCCGAGGAAGTAGCCATCTTCATGATCTGCCACGCTGACGCCGCGACCGTCGACCACCAGCACCGCGCCTTCTTTCACGCCCTGGTCTACATAGCCGCGCACCTTCTCAAAATGGGGCTTGGTGACCAGCGGACCCATGTCGCTGGACGCGTCGGTACCGGGGCCGACTTTCATTTTTGCTATTTCCACTTTCAAGGCCGCCACCACGGCGTCGGCGGTGGCATCGCCCACGGCGACGACCAACGGGATGGCCATGCAACGCTCGCCGCACGAGCCATAGGCCGCACCCATCAGCGCATTGACTGCGTTGGCGATATCGGCGTCGGGCATCACCACGGCGTGGTTCTTGGCGCCACCCAGGGCTTGCACGCGCTTGCCGTGTTTGCAACCGGTTGAGTAGATGTATTCGGCGATAGGCGTGGAGCCGACAAAGCTAATCGCCTTGACGCGCGGGTCGGTCAGCAGCGTATCCACCGCTTCCTTGTCGCCGTTGACGACGTTGAGCACGCCCGGTGGCAGACCCGCCTCCAGCGCCAATTGCGCGATGCGCAAGGTGCTGCTGGGGTCGCGCTCGGACGGCTTGAGCACGAAGGTGTTGCCGCAGGCCACGGCCATGGGCCACATCCACAGCGGCACCATGGCCGGGAAGTTGAAGGGGGTGATGCCGGCGGCCACGCCCAGGGGCTGGAATTCGCTCCACGAATCGATGGCCGGGCCCACGTTCTTGCTGTGTTCGCCCTTCAACAGCTCGGGCGCGTAGCTGGCGTATTCCACGTTCTCGATACCGCGTTGCAACTCGCCAGCGGCGTCGCTGAGCACCTTGCCATGCTCGGCGGTAATCATTGCGCAAATTTCATCGGCATGCTTCTCCAGCAGCACCTTGAGGTTGCCCATGACGCGGGCGCGCTTGAGCGGCGGAGTGTTGCGCCAGGCTGGGAACGCCGCTTGCGCCGATGCGATGGCTTGCTCCACCGTGGTCTTGTCCGCCAGTAACAAACGCTTTTCTTCTTTTCCGGTCGCAGGGTTGAAAACGCCTTGCGAACGCGCGTTGGCATTTCCGTCGGTAAGCTTGCCGTCGATCAGATGGCCTATGGTGGGGAGTTGGGACATGGGTTTTCCAGAGTTTCTGTATACAAATGATGCCGCTAGCCCTCGTGGACACTGCGTAAGCAGCTATCTTTATGAGAGCACTTCAATTTATGCCGTGGCGTTCAAGGCTTCGCCCAGCGCATTCACCAAGCTATCGATCTCAGCCTTCTCGATGATAAAAGGCGGTGCCAGCTGAATGGTGTCGCCACCGTAACGCACGTAGAAACCTTTGTCCAGGCAGCGCATGGCAATCTCGTAGGGCCGCTTGGCGGGTTCACCCGGCACCGCAGAGATGGTGATGCCAGCCGCCAGCCCATAATTGCGGATGTCGGCCACGTGCTTGGCTCCTTTGAGGCCGTGCACGGCATGTTCGAAATACGGTGCCAGGGCGGCGACGCGCTCGACCATGTTTTCGTTGACCAGCACATCCAGCGCCGCAATACCGGCCGCGCAGGCCACCGGATGCGCCGAGTAGGTGTAGCCGTGCGGGAACTCCAGCATGTAGTCCGGGCCGCCCTGGGACATGAAAGTGTCGTAGATGTCCTTCTTGGCAACGACGGCACCCAGCGGTTGCGTGCCGTTGGTGATCTGCTTGGCGACGTTCAGGATGTCGGGGGTCACGCCAAAGGCCGCCGCGCCGGTGTAGGCACCCATGCGGCCAAAGCCGGTGATGACCTCGTCAAAAATCAGCAGAATGTTGTTGGCTGTGCAGATCTCGCGCAGGCGCTGCAGGTAGCCCATCGGTGGGACGACGACGCCCGCTGAACCCGACATCGGCTCGACGATTACGGCTGCAATATTGGACGCGTCGTGTAACGCAATAAGCTTCAGCAAGTCGTCGGCCAGCTCTATGCCGGTCGGTGGCATGCCTTTGTAAAACGATCCCATCGCAGGCTGTGTGTGGGGCAGGTGATCGGCTTCGATACCTTGGCCAAACGCCTTGCGATTGGCCACAATGCCGCCCACCGAAATGCCGCCAAAGTTGACGCCGTGGTAGCCCTTCTCGCGACCAATCAAACGGGTCTTGGTACCCATGCCCTTGGCGCGCCAATAGGCGCGGGCCATCTTCAGCGACGTGTCAGCCGACTCGGAGCCAGAACCAGTGAAGAACACGTAGTCCAGCCCATCCGGAGTCAAATCGCGTATTTTGTTGGCCAATTCAAATGACAAAGGGTGGCCGAACTGAAAGGCCGGCGAGTAGTCCAGCGTGCCAATCTGGCGACTGACTGCTTCGGTGATCTCGCTACGACCATGGCCCAGGCCACAACACCACAGGCCCGACAGACCGTCCAGAATCTTGCGGCCATTGCTGTCGGTGTAGTAAGCGCCCTTGGCGCTAACCATCATGCGCGAGCCACTGGCGGCACCGTTGGCTTTGAAGTTGCGGTTGCCGGTGTAGGGCATCCAGTGCGATTCCATCCACGCCGCGTCTCCGGGGAAGGGGCTGGTGCTGGTGACGGCAGAGGTGGGTGTCGGTTCGTAGAGCTTCATGGCGGTCTTTCGAAAGAGATTCGACCATTGTGGTTCGCTCTGTTACTCTTATAAAGTATCATTTATCACTACTTGGTTCGCAGTTTATGCAAGTAAAAAAGAGAGCCGTGCTGGGCCAGATCAGCGACATGGATTTGCGCCTGCTAAGGGTGTTCCGCGCGGTCGTGGACTGCGGGGGCATGGCGGCGGCGGAGTTGGAGCTGAACATCGGCACCTCGACCGTCAGCCGCCACATTAAGGACCTCGAAACGCGACTCGGTCTAACGCTATGCCGCCGGGGGCGGGCCGGCTTTGCGCTGACCCCCGAGGGCCAGAAGATCTATGCCCAAACCACGTCGCTGCTGGCCGCGACCGACGCCTTTCGCAGTGGTGTAGACGAAATCCACGAACGCATGGGTGGGCAATTGCATGTGGCAATGTTCGACAAGACGGCCAGCAATCCGCAGGCCCATATTGCGCAGGCCATCGCGCTTTTCACCGAGCAGGCGCCCGATGTAGCCCTGAACCTGCACGTGGCGACGCTGACCGCCATAGAGCGCGGCGTGCTGGACGGGCAGTACCAAATTGGCATCATCCCCGGCCACCGCAGTTCGGACACGCTGGAATACGCACGGCTATTTGACGAAGTCATGCTGCTGTACTGCGGCCACTCGCACCCACTGTTTGACGCCACCGACCCGCCAAGCGATTGGGATGGCTTGCGCGCCCACCAGTTCGCCGGCCTGGGCTATCACTCGCCGAACATGGAGATCAGCCAGCAGGTGCGCCTGACGCGCAAGGCGACCGGCTTTGACCAGGAGGCCATTGCCACATTGGTGCTGTCGGGGAAATTCTTGGGCTTCTTGCCCGACCACTATGCAGAAAGTTTTGTG
>JBBQBG010000047.1:0-18854 GCA_038317285.1 Burkholderiales bacterium
CAGCATCGTTGCGATGCGTGAGCCCAGGGTCGAGTTGGCAAAGCCAAGGTAAGAATCGGTCATGCGGGGGAAGCTCCTGTGGGAGCGCGATGGTACCGACCAATTGGTCAATAAACGTAGAGCGCTCTGCCTAACCGGATATTGCAGTGCGTCAAATAGGTTGGCGCTTTGGCGGAAACGTATAGGTCACGATGCGCGTCATCACCGTCCAATACTGCTTGAACAGACTGCCCGTGTTGTAGAACAAACCGTATTTGCGACACAGTGCCTGGATTTGCGGCGCCACCTCGGGGTAGCGGTGAGCCGGCATGTCAGGGAACAGATGGTGCTCGATCTGGTGGCTCAGGTGGCCGCTCATGATGTGAAAGAACCTGCCACCCGTAAGGTTGCTGGAGCCCGAGAGTTGGCGTATGTACCAGTCGCCCCTCGTTTCATTGCGGGTATCTTCCTCGCGGTAGATCGCCACGCCCTCGGTAAAGTGGCCGCAGAAGATGATCAGATAAGTCCACAGGTTGCGGATCAAATTGGCGCAGAAGTTACCTGCCAGCACGCGCGGTGCGCTCCACAGCGCCAGCGCCGGGAACAGCAGGTAGTCCTTGAACCAAACCTTGCCCACCTTGGTCAAGAACCGGTCCAGCCTTGCCTTGAATTCGGCCTTGGGCATGGCGCCGTGTTTGTAGCGACCAATCTCCAAATCGTGCGAGCCCACGCCGTACTGGAAGCCCATGGCCAGCATCAAATTCGCCAGGGGTTGGAACCAATGGCGGGGTTTCCATTTCTGCGCGTCCGTCATGCGCAACAGCGAGTAGCCCAGGTCGCGGTCCTTGCCCAGGATGTTGGTGTAGGTATGGTGGGTCACGTTGTGCGAATGGCGCCATTGCTCACCGTCGCAGGCAATATCCCACTCAAAGGTCTGCGAGTTGAGCGCAGGGTCGCCGGTCCAGTCGTACTGGCCATGCATCACGTTGTGGCCGATCTCCATGTTGTCCAAAATTTTGGCGCTGGCCAGGGCCAATACCCCGGCCACCCAACTCAGTGGACCCATGCCGAAATGCAACAAGGCGCGGCCGCCGATTTCGCTGGCGCGGCTGATCCGCATCATGTTACGGATATGGTCCACGTCAGCCTGGCCCAGGTTGTTCATGACACTGTCGCGGACCACGTTGATTTCGCGTTCGATTTCGGCGACTTGCTCGCGGCTTAAGGTGGTGGGTTTGGCAAAACTCATGGAGGGCTCCAAAGGGTTTAAGAAGAAAGGGTTTTAGAACGAAATGCGTAGGGGATGCGGTCAGAGTGACAAGGCCACATCGGAGCGCGCAGTCGAGATGCACAGGCGAATCAGTTCATTGGGTGCAGAGGACACCTCGCCGGTCTGCAGGTTCTCCACCGTGCCACTGGTCTTGACGCACTGGCACGAGCGGCAGATGCCAATGCGGCAACCGTGTTTGGGCGACAGGCCCGCGCGCTCGGCTTGCACCAGCAAAGGATCTGTTCCCTGGGTTGTAAATGTGGTGCTGCTGCCGGAGCAGGACACAACCACGGGAGTTCCGGGCGCTGTGCTGGGCAGGATGGGTGCGCCGACAAAGCGCTCACTCCACAGCGGCGCGGGCAGGGCTTTAGCTTCCCAGTACGCACTAATCGCATCCATAAAGCCCGCGGGGCCGCACATCCAGGTGCTGCGCTGGGACAGGTCTGGCACCTGCTGGGTCAACACCTCGGGCGAGAAACTGCCGGCACTGTTGTCATAGTGCAGCACCAAGCGCAGGCTGGGGAAGTCTGCTGCCAATGATTGCAGATGCTGGGCAAAAATCAAATCGTCTGCCCCCCGGCACACATGCAAGAACACCACATCACCCTGGTAATTGCACGCTTTCAGATCGCGTAGCATCGACATCACCGGTGTGATACCGCTACCGGCGCTAAGCAGCAGCATCTTGGCCGGCAGGCTCTGGGCCCACGTGAACTCACCCAAGGCTTGGCTGATCGTCAACACATCGCCCACCTTTACCGTCGTGTGCAAGTGTGACGAGACCAAACCCGTCTCCTGGCGCTTGACCGTAAAGGCAATTCGCCGCGCACCAGGCCGCGACGAAAGGCTGTAAGCACGTTCGACCCGGCGCCCATCAATCTCAAGCTGCACCCGCACAAACTGGCCAGCCTGCGCCCCGGCCCACAGTGCATTGGGCTGCAATACAAATGTCTTGGTCGAGGCGGTTTCGTCCACGATCCGAACCACGCGGGCCCGTACGTCAGTGAGGGACAACAGTGGGTGCAGGGCCGTAAGTGCATCTTCGACCGCATCCAGTCGAACAATCGATTCCACCCAGGGGTGGCGCAGGGCTTTCACCAAGGGCTTGTTCACAGCCTGCGCCCAACGGGTGCGTGCCGCGACAGGTACGGTTGTGTTGCGAATGGATGCGGGTGAAGACTGCACGGGGGCTCCTGGTTGCGATGCCTGTATTGTGTACATATGTACACTAAACGTCAAGAGGGACAGGAATTTTTAGAGAGCAAAGCCAATTGAGAGGCCGGTTTACAGCTAAAAAACCCGGTTTCACCAAACAGACTAAAATACAATCGTACACAAATCAACGCTACATGACCAAACTTACCGCGACTACCGAAGCCAAAGACAAGCTCACCCGCACCGAGCGCAAGGACCTTACCCGCAACAGCCTTTTGCAAGCGGCGTTGGCCTTGATGGGCGAGGGTCGCAGCTTCACCAGCTTGGGCATCCGTGAGATTGCGCGAGAGGCCGCGATGGTGCCCAACGCCTTTTACCGTCACTTTCGCAACACTGACGAATTGGGGCTGGAACTGGTCGAGGAAATGGGCATTGCGCTGCGCCGCCTGCTGCGCGAGGCGCGCCAGACGGGCGCCGCCACCACCGATATCGTGCGCCGCTCGGTCCAGGTCTACCACCAGTACGTCATTGATAACCGCCTGTTGTTTCTGTTTGTTTCCAGCGAACGATCGGGCGGTAGCCGCATCTTGCGCATGGCCATACGCAACGAAGTGACGCACTTCACGAACGAAATGGCACAGGATTTCCGCCGCCTGGGCACCTACAAGGACCTGTCAACCGCCAGCCTGCAGATGGTCTGCGGTCTGATCGTCACCACGATGTTGGCGGCCGCACCCGAAATTCTGGACCTGCCACCGGACCAACCCCTGCTAGAGACAGAGATGACGCAAAACTTTGTCAAACAGTTGCAGGTGGTGCTGTTGGGCGCTTCGATGTGGCGGGAAACCACGCGCGCGCCCGCTCTGGGATAATTGCGGCATGACCATTACCTACAAAGACGCCCAAGGCATCGCAGGCATGCGCGTGGCAGGCAAACTCGCCTCCGAAGTGCTGGATTACCTGACCCCGTTCGTCAAACCCGGTGTCACCACCAACGAACTGGACAAGCTGGCACACGACTTCATCACCCAGGTGCAAGGCGCCATTCCGGCCCCGTTGAACTACAAGGGCGGTGGCGACGTTCCCTATCCCAAGTCCATTTGCACTTCAGTCAACCACCAGGTTTGCCACGGCATTCCCAATGACAAGCTGCTCAAGAAGGGCGATGTCGTCAATATTGACGTCACCGTCATCAAAGACACCTGGCACGGCGACACTAGCCGTATGTTCATGGTGGGGGAGGCGTCGATTGCCGCCAAGCGCCTGGCCCATATCACCTATGAGGCCATGTGGAAGGGCATCATGATGGTCAAGCCCGGCATTCACCTGGGTGACATCGGCTTTGCGATCCAGAAGTTTGCCGAAGGCCATGGTTTCAGCGTGGTGCGCGAATTCTGCGGCCACGGCATCGGCCAGATCTTCCACGAAGAGCCCCAGGTGCTGCATTACGGCCGCCCAGGCACGCTGGAGAAGTTGGTCGAAGGCATGACCTTCACCATCGAGCCCATGATCAATGCGGGCAAAAAAGACATCAAGGAAGGCCCTGAAAAAGACGGCTGGACCATTGTGACCAAGGACCATTCGTTGTCCGCCCAATGGGAGCACACGGTGCTGGTCACCCCCACCGGCTATGAGGTAATGACGCTGTCGGCGGGCTCGCCGCCCACGCCGTCCTTTGTGCCTGCGCAAGCCGCCGCCTGATCCCGGCAGGGCGACGCCACGGCACCCATGGCTTATCTTCAGACAATTCGTACCGAATACCGCGCCGACAAGGCTTTACTACTGCAAAGCCTGGGGCAAGGCGATGCAACCGGGCGTGATGTGCGCAAAGCCTTGAGTCGCCTATCGCAGTTGGCCGATGGCGTACTCAAAAAATTGTGGGACCATGCGGGTCTCCAGCAGCCCTTTGCGTTGCTGGCAGTTGGGGGCTTTGGCCGGGGCGAGTTGTTTCCGCACTCCGATGTCGATGTGCTGGTGCTATTGCCCGACGCGTTTGACCCTCACCACGACACGGCTCTGAAGGGCCAAATAGAAGCCTTCATCGGTAGTTGCTGGGATGTCGGGCTAGAGATCGGCTCCAGCGTGCGCACCTTGGGCACTTGCCTGGCCGAAGCGGCCAAGGACGTCACCATCCAGACCGCCTTGCTCGAATGCCGGCTGATCACCGGCAACCCTGCTCTGCTACGGCAATTCAAGGCAGACTTCTTCAAGGCCATGGACGCAAGAGCCTTTTTTGTAGCCAAGACACTGGAACTGCGCCAGCGCCACACCAAGTTTGAGAACACGCCCTACGCGTTGGAACCCAACTGCAAGGAATCTCCGGGCGGCCTGCGCGACTTGCAGGTGATCTTGTGGGTGGCCAAAGCGGCGGGTTTTGGTGACAACTGGCATGCGCTGGCCGTCAACGGCTTGGCTACTCCGTTCGAGGTGCAGCAAATACAGCGCAACGAATCCTTGCTAACGCGGGTGCGTGCACGACTGCACCTCATTGCCAACCGGCGCGAAGACCGTCTCATTTTTGATATGCAAAACGCGGTGGCCGAATCCTTTGGTTACGCCACCAAGACACTGGTTTCCACCGGAGCCAACCCGAAGCGCAAATTTGTGCGGGCCAGCGAGGCGCTGATGAAGCGCTACTACTGGGCGGCCAAGGCCGTGGCCCAGCTCAACCAGATTCTGATGCTCAATATTGAAGAGCGCCTCAACCCGTCAACCCACGCTCCGCACCGCATCAACGACCGTTTCAACGACAAGGCCGGCATGATCGATGTGGTCAGCGACGACCTGTACCAGCGCGAGCCGCACGCCATTCTGGAAACCTTTCTGGTTTACCAGACCACAGTCGGCGTCAAAAGTCTGTCGGCTCGCACGCTGCGCGCCCTGTACAACGCGCGTAACCTGATGGATGCCCGCTTTCGCAGTGACCCCGTCAACCGCCAGACCTTCCGACAGATTCTGATGCAGCCCCAAGGCACGACCCATGCCATGCGGCTGATGAACCAGACCTCGGTACTGGGGCGTTACCTGTGGGTGTTCAGGCGCATCGTGGGGCAGATGCAGCATGACCTGTTCCATGTCTACACCGTAGACCAGCACATTTTGATGGTGCTGCGCAATATGCGGCGTTTTTTCATCGCCGAGCATTCCCATGAATACCCGTTTTGCTCGCAGTTGGCGGCTGGCTGGGACAAGCCCTGGCTGCTGTCCATAGCCGCCATCTTCCATGACATTGCCAAGGGCCGCGGCGGCGACCACTCCGAACTAGGGGGTACCGAGGTACGGCGGTTTTGCAAGCAGCATGGGTTCTCTGGCGAAGACGCACAACTGATCGAGTTTGTGGTGCGCGAGCACCTGACCATGAGCCGCATCGCGCAAAAGTCAGATTTGAGCGACCCCCAGGTGATCGCAGATTTTGCCCAACGCGTCGGCAACGAGCGACAATTGACCGCACTCTATCTGCTAACGGTGGCCGACATACGCGGCACATCGCCCAAGGTCTGGAATGCCTGGAAGGGAAAGCTTCTGGAAGACCTGTACCGCTACACCAGCCGTGCTCTGGGCGGCCATGCGCCAGACCCCGACGCCGAGGTGGAGGCCCGCAAACGCGAGGCTCTGGTCATCGTCAACATGCACTCCCTGCCCTTTGAGGCACACAAGGCACTGTGGGATACGCTGGATGTGGGCTACTTCATGCGGCACGACGCGGTCGACATTGCCTGGCACACGCGCCACCTGTCACGCCTGGTCGGCACCGGCAATGCCGTCGTACGGGCGCGGCGCTCACCCGCGGGTGACGGCCTGCAGGTGCTGGTGTACACGCCAGACCAAAGCGATTTGTTTGCCCGCATTTGCGGCTATTTTGAGCAGCGCGGTTTCAGCATTCTGGATGCGCGCGTGCATACCGCCAAGAATGGCTATGCGCTGGATACCTTCCAGGTGGTCACCTCGGCCAGCCCTGAGGAATACCGCGAAATCACGAGCATGATCGAGAACGGCCTGGCCAAGGTGATTGCGGATGCGGGCCCCCTGCCCAACCCCAGCCGCGGCCGCGTGTCGCGCCGGGTCAAGAGCTTCCCCATCGCACCGCGCGTAACTTTGACGCCGGACGAGAAAGGCCAGCGCTGGCTGCTCAATGTGTCGGCCAGCGACCGAGTCGGCCTGCTCTATAGCCTGGCCCTGGTGCTGGCGCGGCACCAGGTCAACGTGCAGCTAGCCAAGATCGCTACTTTGGGCGAGCGAGTGGAAGACACGTTTTTGATCGACGGGCCCGAGTTGCAGCACAACAAGAAGCAAATCGAGATCGAGACAGAGTTGCTGGAAGCTTTGGCAGCGCAGTAGAGATGCTACACATTTTGTAGCTGCTTACGCATGTCCCACGAGGGCTAGAGGCCAATTTGCCGTAGAGGCTCTTGGCTAAAAGCGCTTCTACATTTTCGAAAAAACCTGGGCTTCTTCAAACAACGAAGTCAAGTCACCCAAGCCGGCTATCACTTCGTCCAGAGTGCCACCCAGACGCTTTACCACTGAGGGCGGAAACGCCTCTACCAAATGGTTGCCAGCAAAGCCGAACTTGAGCTGCTTGCTGATCTGGTTGGCGGCGAACACGCAGGCAATCATGTCGGAATCGGCCAGCTCGGGGCCGTACTGGTGGCGGATGGTCTCCACCAGCTTGGGTGCGAACCGCCATTTCTCGACCAGCATTGCGCCTACCACTGCGTGGTCCACGCCGATAACCTCACGCATGGCCAAGTGCAGCGATGTGCCCTGCTTGGCGCTAACGTCCAGTGCCGCACGAAACTCTTTGGGCATGAACTGGGCCAACACCACCTTGCCAAAATCGTGCAGCAGCCCCGCGATGAAACAGTCCATCGGGTCCGCATCATCCACCTTGAGCGCCAGTTGCTTGGCAATGGCCGCGGTCGCCAATGAGTGCAGCAAATACTGTTGGCCGTCAAAGCCGGCTTCATTGGTCTTGGGCAACATGCCGATGGCGGCAATGCTGAGGGACAGGTTCTTGATGGTGTTGAAGCCCAGGTAGACCACCGAGTGGCCGACCGACGTGATCTGCTTGGGCAGGCTGTAATAGGCCGAATTGACGACCTTCAGGATCTTGACCGTTAGCACCGGGTCTTTGTCGATGACCTCGACCAAGTCCTTGGGCATACTGTTGACATCGCGCGTCAGCTCCAGAACCCTTTGCACGCTTTTGGGGAAGGCCGGCATGCCGTCCACGGCGGTGGCGAGCTTTTTTGCGAGTTCTGGGCTCATAGGCTTCAGGTCAGTTCGGGGAACAAAACCTCAGTGTAGCCAAATTGGGTGAAATCGCGAACCCGCATAGGGTACAGCTTGCCCCACAGGTGGTCGCACTCATGCTGCACCACGCGTGCGTGGAAGCCCTCCACGGTGCGGTCTATGGGGTCACCGTACTGGTCAAAGCCGGTGTAGCGTATATGGGACCAACGTGGCACCAGGCCACGCAAGCCGGGCACCGACAGGCAGCCCTCCCAGTCGTCTTCTTGAGGAATGTCGCCTGTTGTTGCACAGCCGTCTGCAGACAGCGGCGCGATCACGGGGTTAACCAGCACAGTGGGCGGCACGATGGGGCGATCAGGGTAGCGCGGGTTCTTGTCGCGGCTGCCGAAGATGACAACCTGCAAGTCCACACCAATCTGCGGTGCAGCCAAGCCGGCACCGTTGGCGGACTTCATGGTGTCCAGCAGGTCGCTGATCAGCAGGTGCAGGGCATCGGAGTCGAAGTCGCTTGCAGGCACGGTTTGCGCCACGCGCAGAAGGCGGGGGTCGCCCATTTTGAGGATGTCACGGACGGTCATGCTTGTTCCGCTTCAAGGTTTTTGAGATGTTGCAATAGAACAGGCACATCGGTTTGCACAATGCTCCACAAAATATCGTTGTCCAAGCCCAGATAACCATGAATCAACTGGTTTCGGGTGGCAATCAACATTCGCCACGGGATGCTGGGATGGGCATCGCGCACGGCTTGGGGGATATGGGTTGCCGCCTCCCCAATCAGTTCAAGGTTACGAACCGTTGCATCGAACCGCATGGCGTCCGCCACAAACCGCGCTTGCTGCAATCCGCCGGTAAACGAAAGGACCTTCTCACAAAAGCCAACCATGTCATGCACGTAAAACCGCCACTCGCGCTCAGACATGTACCGCATCCTTCAGTACATACGGACGCAACTCGGGGCGCAATGCTTTGTCAGTGACAAGATCAACAGGACAGCCCAGCACATCCTCCAGATAGAACTGCACGCCAAAAAACTGGGCCGAAGTGGCTGGGCCTACAAAACTCACCAGCAAATCGACATCGCTACCCGGCACCGCTGCATCACGGGCGGTAGATCCAAATAGGGCGAGGGACGCGACGCCAAAGCGCTGCACAATCTGGGCTTTGTGCTCAGACAGGGTACGGAGTGCGGTGGCACGGTTCATGGTTGCAGTTTAAGCCCTGAGCAAAACCACCATCGCCGCCTCATCTATAACGGCCACTCCCAATGCCAGCGCCTTGTCCAACTTGCTACCAGCCTCTGCACCGGCCACTAGGTAGTCCGTCTTCTTGCTGACCGAGCCGGCCACCTTGGCACCGGCCGCTTCCAACAAATCCTTGGCGTCGTCGCGGCTCAGCGTGGGGAAGGTGCCGGTCAGCACAAAGGTTTTTCCGGCCAAGGGCTTGGGCGCCTGCACCGCAGGCTCGCCCTCCTCCCAGGTCAGGCCACACGCGCGCAATTGCTCCACCACCTCGCGGTTGTGGGGTTGTTCAAAGAACGTGCGAAGGCTTTGCGCAACGATAGGTCCGACGTCAGGCACTTTCAGCAACTGCTCTACGGTGGCATCCATGATGCTGTCGAGCTTGCCGAAATGCCGGGCCAGGGCCTTGGCGGTGGACTCACCCACATGGCGGATGCCCAGGCCGAACAGAAAGCGTTGCAGCGTTGTTTGTTTGGATTTTTCGAGCGCGTCGACGATATTCTGGGCAGACTTCTCGGCCATGCGGTCCAGCGCCGCCAATGCGGTCAGGCCCAGTCGGTACAAATCTGGCAAGGTTTTTACGA
Source organism: Burkholderiales bacterium (assembly GCA_038317285.1). Taxonomy (GTDB): domain Bacteria; phylum Pseudomonadota; class Gammaproteobacteria; order Burkholderiales; family Burkholderiaceae_C; genus Allorhodoferax. The sequence goes on from JBBQBG010000047.1 coordinate 9,480, forward strand.
TGCCCGCGTCGACCATTTGCTCCACCAGCTTGTCACCCAGGCCTTCCACCTCGACGGCGCGGCGCTGCGCGAAATGAAGAATGGCCTGCTTGCGCTGTGCACTGCAAAACAGGCCGCCCGTGCAGCGGTAATCCGCCTCGCCCTCCTCGCGTACCGCAGCTGAGCCGCACACCGGGCAGACGCGGGGCATGGTGAACTCCGCACCACGCTCAATGGTCTCGGCAGGCAGGACCACGCTGACCACTTCGGGGATGACATCGCCAGCACGCCGCACCACCACGGTGTCACCAATGCGCACATCCTTGCGGCGGGCCTCGTCTTCGTTGTGCAGCGTGGCATTGGTTACGGTCACGCCACCGACAAAAACGGGAGCGAGCTTGGCCACCGGCGTGAGCTTGCCAGTGCGGCCCACCTGCACACCGATGCCCAAGACGGTGGTCATCTGCTCCTGCGCCGGGTATTTGTGGGCCACCGCCCAACGCGGCTCACGGCTGACAAAACCCAGTTTTTGTTGCAGGGCCAGGCTGTTGACCTTGTAGACCACCCCGTCGATATCATAAGGAAGCTGGTCGCGGGTTCGTCCGATGCGCTGGTGATACGCTATCAATTCAGTAGCGCCATACGCACGATCCACGAGGGCTGCAACCGGAAAACCCCAATGCTTCAAGGTCTGCAGCAGGTCGTAATGGGTGCCAAAGGCCGGGCCACCCTGGTCCACGGGGGTGACTTCACCCAGGCCATAGGCAAAGAAGCTCAAGGGGCGCTGGGCGGCGATGGCGGGGTCCAACTGGCGCACCGCACCGGCCGCTGCATTGCGCGGGTTCACAAAGGTTTTTTCGCCTTTTTCACCGGCTGCAATGCGGGCGCGCTGGCGTTCGTTGAGTGCCTCAAAGTCATCACGGCGCATATAGACCTCGCCCCGCACTTCCAGCACCGCGGGCACCGCAAGCGCGGTCTCGCCAAGCGTGGGGGCACCTATCTTCAGGGGTATCTGCCCAATGGTGCGGATGTTCTGCGTCACGTCTTCACCCGTCTCACCATCGCCGCGCGTGGCCGCATGCACCAGCACACCGTGTTCGTAGCGCAGGTTCATGGCCAGGCCGTCAAACTTGAGCTCGGCTACATATTCGACTGCCGCGTCGGCCTCAGCCAGGCCAAGCTCTTTGCGGACACGGGTATCAAAGTTTTGCGCGCCACTGGCTTCGGTATCCGTCTCGGTGCGAATGCTGAGCATGGGTACCGCGTGGCGCACGGGAGCAAATTGGTCCAGCGGTTTGCCACCCACGCGCTGGGTTGGTGAATCGGGTGTTCGCCACTCAGGGTGGGCCGCTTCCAGGGCCTGCAGCTCTTGAAACAGCCGGTCGTACTCGGCGTCGGGCACCTGGGGCGCGTCTTGCACGTAGTAGGCATGGGCATGTGTATGCAGCAGCCTGTGCAGGGTCTGCATCCGGGCCTGGTCGGGGTGGGTGGCGGATTCCATGGCCTTAGCCCCTCAAAAAAATCAGGCGAATAGACGCCGAGCCAACACAGAACCTGCAGCCAGGTCACGCTGCTCCAGCGTGTCGTAGAGGCCTTGTAGTTCGGTGCCGATAACGTCCATGGTCTCGGCCGTCAACGATTGGCCGTTGTCGTCGGTCACCACGCCGTCCATAGTCTGGGCCAGCGCTGCAGCCATCTCACGCATGCGGTCAAACGGTTGCTCGGTACGGTCCACCTGGGCTACATCCAGATGCAACGCAATCTCCCGAATGGCGGACTGCGCTGGGTCTTCGGCCAGGGCGGCCTGAGAGTCAAAACCCAGCACCAGCACCGGCGCCATGCCTTCGGCGCTGCCAGGCAGCACCATGCGCCCCGGTATGACACCGGCTACAAAGCCCAGGCGTGCCGCGTTCTGCTGCACGTAGCCCGGGCTCCAGGATGCGTTGCGGGCACGGATCGTGAATCCCAACTGGGCATCGTGCGCACTGGCAAATTGGTCCAGCTCTCGGGCACGGGCAACTTCTTCCAGCATTTCCGGAAACTCGGGCGTCGCGTTGATAGCGTCGGCAAAGGCCTGGGTTTTCACCACGTATTCGGAGTATTCGATTTCGTTCAGCGCTCCCGAGCGGTTGGCCAGTTGCACACCGGCCTGAAAACCGCCATAACGCTGCCCGGCTACCGGAACTTCCCAATTTAGCGTGGTCAGGTTATAGCCTTCTATTGCGAAGGGCTTGGTACCCGCCCGGCGCGTGGTTGGCATGGCCGCAATCGCAGCTTCGCCCGAGACCACTTGGGCAGGGCCGTCCAGCGCGATGGTGGCGATGACATCAATCAGTGAATCCATGACCGAGCGCCGCGCAACGGGCGGCAACGTCATCGGCTGGGTGTCGCCTTGGCCTTCGGCATCCAGGGTTGGTTCGCGCTGGAGGGAGCCTAGCGGATCACCGGCGGGCTCCGGCTGGGCCTGGCGGGGCGAGTTTCTGCGGGTGCTCCAGGCACCATGGGCCACCACGGCAGCCAGCACCACGCCGCCCGCAATGGCCAAACCAATTTGTAAATTGCTCATGCGGCCTCCAGCGGGTACAGCAAGTGAATAAGCGCGTGGGGGTTCATAGGGGTGTTAACTCAGCTCGGCCAAGGTAAGGGCGGACTCCATGTCCACCGCAACGATGCGTGAAACGCCCTGCTCTTGCATGGTGACGCCAATCAGTTGCTCGGCCATTTCCATGGCGATCTTGTTGTGGCTGATGAATAGGAATTGGGTTTCTTTGCTCATGCTGCGCACGAGTTTGGCATAACGCTCGGTGTTGGCGTCGTCCAGCGGCGCATCTACCTCGTCCAACAAACAAAATGGTGCCGGGTTCAATTGGAAAATCGCGAACACCAGCGCAATGGCGGTCAGCGCTTTTTCACCACCCGACAGCAGGTGGATGGTCTGGTTCTTCTTGCCTGGCGGCTGGGCAATCACCTGCACGCCGGAGTCCAGAATTTCGTCACCGGTAATCACCAGGCGCGCATTGCCACCGCCAAACAGCTCGGGGAACATGCGCCCGAAATGCTGGTTGACCTGCTCGAAGGTGCCCGACAGCATCTCGCGCGTCTCGGCGTCGATCTTGCGGATAGCGTCTTCCAGCGTTTGCATGGCCTGGGCCAGGTCTTCATTCTGCGCATCCAAGAACTGCTTGCGCTCGCGCGATGCAGCCAGCTCATCTACGGCTGCCAAGTTGACAGCCCCTAGCGCGGCAATCTCGCGGTGCAGGCGGTCGATGTCGCCTTGCATGCCGACCAAGCGCACATTGCCGTCCTTGATGGACAACTCCACGGCTTCCAGGTCAGCCTGGGCATCGAGCAACTGCTGTTCGTACTGCTCAAAGCCCAGGCGCGCGGCCTGCTCCTTGAGTTGGAATTCGGTGATGCGCTGGCGCAGCGGGTCTAGCTCGCGCTCCAGTTGCAGGCGGCGCTCGTCGCTGGCGCGCAGCTTGGCGGTCAGGTCGTCGTATTCGCTGCGCTTGGCACCCAGGGCTTGTTCGCGCTCCAACTTCAAGGCCAGCGCATTTTGCAAACCGGCTTGGGCGGCAGCGTCGGTTAAACGGGTCAACTCGTCGCGGGCGCGTTGGGCCTCGGAATGCACCGATTCGGTTTGCTGGTTAGCCGTGTCAATGGTGCGGGCCAACTCGGCATTGCGCGCCTGCAGGCTGCGCTGCGCAAATTGGGCCTCTTGGGCTTGGCGCTCCAGGCTGCGCTGTTGCTCACGGCATTGGGTCAGCTTGCGTTGCACCTCAATCACGCGTTCGTCCAGTTGAGCGTGGCGCTCCTGGCTGTCGGCCAGTTGCATGTCTAAGGATTCAAAGCGGCCTTCAGCAGTTTCGCGGCGCTCTTGCAAGTCATCGAGTTGCGCGTTGACCTCGGACAGGTCTGCATCAATCTGCGCGCTGCGCATGCGGGCCTGCTCGGCCAGTTGCGACAGGCGCAAGACCTCGACCTGCAAGGCATGGGCCTGGGTCTGCGACTCAGCCGCCTCGCGGCGCACACTGACCAGGCGCTGGGTTGCATCGGCATAGGCCGCTTCGGCCCGCACCAGCGCGGCCCGTGCTTCGTCAGCAATCATCACCTGGGCGCGCAGCTGTTTCTCCAGATTTTCAATCTCTTGGGCACGGGCCAGCAGGCCTGCCTGCTCAGAGTCTTGCGCATAAAAGCTGACGCTGTGCGCGGTGACCACGTGGCCGGACTTCAGGTAAATGCTTTCGCCGGGCTGCAACTTGTCGCGCTGTGCCAGCGCATCTTCAAAATGGTTTGCGGTGTAGCAGCCATGCAGCCATTCGGTGAACACCGCCTTTTGACCGGCATCGTTGATGCGCAACAGGTCGGCCAGACGCGGCAAAGTGGAAGCAGCTTCTGGCACTGCGGCCAGCGGCGGACTAAAGAAAGCCAGCTTGGCCGGTGGCGCGTCGTTGGCAAAGGCTTTGACCAGATCCAGGCGCGAGACCTCTAGCGCCGACAACCGCTCGCGCAAGGCGCCTTCCAGCGCATTCTCCCAACCCTGCTCGATATGGATGCGGGTCCATAAAGCCTGCAAGTGGTCCAAGCCGTGCTTGACCAACCAGGGTTGCAGTTTGCCGTCGGTTTTGACCTTTTCCTGCAAGGCTTTTAGCGCCTCCAAGCGTGCAGAAAGATCCGCCTGGCGGGCCGATTCATCGTTGACGCCTTGTTGTTGCGTGCGCCGCGCTTCATCGCGCTGCGGCAGCAGGTCTTGCAGCTCGTGCAGGCGGGCCTCGGAGGTGCCCGCCGCCTCTTGGGCTTCGGCCAACTGGGCCTCTAGGGTCTGCAGGCGGGCTTCATCGGGTTCGGCCAGCGCACCGCGATCCGCCACCAGGCGCTCACGCCGGGTAGAAATCTGGCGCGATTGTTCTTCAATACTGCGCTGCTCCGCGGCCAGCACCTGGATCTGCTGCTGCACCTGCATGACGCTGCTGCGCTGGTCATTGGCGGCAGACTGCGCTGCGGTCAACGCGTCTTCCAAATCAGGTAACTGCTGCGCTTGTTCTTCCACTTGCGCGGCCAGTAGCTCGGTCTGTTCGTCACCCAGCAAAGCCAATTCAGCCAGCCGTTCGATCTCGGCCTGGGCGTCATCCTTGCGGGCGGCCCACTGACCAATTTGCTCTTGCAATGCGGCCAGGCGCTGCTCGGCGCGCTGGCGGCCTTCGACGACAAAGCGGATCTCGGCCTCCAAGCGACCGACGTCGGTACTGGCCTCGTACAGCAGGCCCTGGGCCTGGTTGACCTGGTCGCCAGCCGCGTAATGGGCCTGGCGCACAGTTTCGAGGTCTGCCTCGATGTGGCGCAGATCGGCCATGCGGCTCTCAAGTGCGTTGACGGCGCCCATCGCATCGGCCTTGACCTTGGATTGGTCGGCCAAGGCCTCGGCCCGCTTCATAAACCATTGTTGGTGCTGCTTGAGCGTCACATCGGCCTGCAAGCCGTTGTATTTGAGCGCCACCTCGGCCTGTTTCTCCAGCTTTTCCAGGTTGGCATTGAGTTCGCGCAATATGTCTTCGACCCGGGTCAGGTTCTCGCGCGTGTCGGAGAGGCGGTTTTCGGTTTCGCGGCGGCGCTCTTTGTATTTGGATACCCCGGCAGCCTCTTCCAGAAACAGGCGCAACTCTTCGGGCTTGGATTCGATGATGCGGCTGATGGTCCCTTGGCCAATGATGGCGTAGGCCCGTGGCCCCAGGCCCGTGCCTAAAAAGACGTCTTGCACGTCACGGCGGCGCACCGGCTGGTTATTAATGAAGTAGCTGGAGGTACCGTCGCGGGTCAGCACGCGCTTGACGGCAATTTCGCCGAACTGGCCCCACTGGCCGCCAGCCCGGTGGTCGGCATTGTCAAAAATCAGTTCTACGCTGGAGCGACTGGCCGGCTTGCGGGTCGTGGTGCCGTTGAAGATAACGTCTTGCATGGACTCGCCACGCAGTTCGCTGGCCTTGCTCTCGCCCAGCACCCAGCGCACCGCGTCCATGATGTTGGACTTGCCGCACCCATTAGGCCCCACCACGCCCACCAGTTGACCAGGCAACAGGAAGTTGGTGGGTTCGGCGAAGGATTTAAACCCCGATAACTTGATGGAATTGAGACGCACGGGAGGGAAAAACTAGGGCTAAGGGGTTGATCGGCCCGCAATGATACCGTGTGGGTACCCCGGGCTATGCGCTATGGCGCACCTACGGACCATGACGCCGGTTTACTACCGCAGAGCGGCTTCAATTTTGGCCAGCAATGCGCTCAACACTGGGGGCTTGACCAAGTATCCAGCAACCCCCAGGGGCAGAGCCTCTCCAACGGTTGCAGCGCTGGAGTCCGCGCTCAGAAAAATAACCTTGGTGCTACTGACCTTGCTCGTGGGCATAGCCCGCAGTTGGCGCACGAACTCGATACCGCCGACGGGCTGCATATGGATGTCGGTGAGTATCAAATCCGGCAGGAGCCGCGTGACTTCGCGCAACGCACTGCCGCCCTCCCTGAAGGCATGCACATCCTTTATCCCAATACGGAAAAGGCTGTTCAAAATAAAGGTGCTCATGACGCTCTCATCTTCAACCACCATGACGCGCGCTTTCTTGATATCCACTTCACAGCTCCAACGGTTAGGCGATAGCCAAGTACTGTGCCACTTCGGTTTGAAGCGCTTGAAGTTTGGGAAGCAGAGGCGCAAAGGCATCGGCCACTTCTGTGCCGGTACCGGCCTTGCTCAGTTGCTCAACCTGCGCCAACTGCCCGCACAATGCCGGTGCGCAAAAAATAGGCAAACAGCCTTTCAGAGAATGCAGCAGGGGGTTGGCGCCTCGCGCATCCTGGTCGGCCAGTAATTGCGTGATCTTGGGCAGGTCGCGCTCCAGCAGCTCTTGCAGCATGGGCAACATACCCCGCATGGCCGATTCATCGCCAATCTGCTCCAAAGCGCGCGCTATATCGAGATGAACCCTAACTTGCCCCTCGGGCGAAGTTGTAGCCATTGATTGCTCCTTGACAGGCTGAGAGGCTAAGAATTGATGCGGTGCCCACACCCATGCGGCCCAGTGTATCAAGTGCTCAGAGATAATGGCGGCCCATGAATCCGAATTTGAACAGCCTGCAGGCCTATCCCTTTGAGCGTCTGCGGCAATTATTTGCCACGGTCGCGCCCAACCCCGACTATGCGCCCATCAGCCTGGGCATTGGTGAGCCGCGCCATGCGACGCCTGCTTTGATCAAGCGTGCCTATTGCGATGCCATCATGGACCCACAGGGTGGCCTGTCGGTCTACCCCGCCACTGCCGGCGTGCCGGGTCTGCGCCAGTCCATCGGTCGCTGGTTGCAGCGGCGCTATAGCCTGGAACTGGACATACACACCCAGATATTGCCCGTCAACGGATCGCGCGAAGCCCTGTTTGCTTTCGCGCAAACCGTGATAAACCCGACCAAGCAGCACGCTGATGGCCAGTCGTCCGTGGTGGTGTGTCCCAACCCGTTCTACCAAATCTATGAGGGTGCAGCCTTTTTGTCAGGGGCACAACCGTATTACGTGCCTTCAGACCCGACCCGCAATTTCGCGCAAGACTGGGACAGCGTGCCTGAAGACGTGTGGGCGCGCACCCAACTGTTGTTTGTATGCTCACCCGGCAATCCCACGGGCGCGGTCATGCCGTTGCCCGAATGGAAAAAACTGTTTGACCTCAGCGACCGCCATGGCTTCGTCATCGCGTCAGACGAGTGCTATAGCGAAATCTACTTTCGCGAAGAGCCGCCTTTGGGTGGCCTGGAAGCCGCAGCCAAGCTAGGCCGCAGCGATTTCAAGAACCTGGTTGCCTTCACCAGCCTGTCCAAACGCAGCAATGTGCCCGGCATGCGCAGCGGCTTCGTCGCAGGCGATGCGGCCCTCATCAAACAATTCTTGTTGTATCGCACCTACCACGGCAGTGCCATGAGCACCGTTGTGCAGGCCGCCAGCATTGCCGCATGGGACGATGAAGCCCACGTGCGCGACAACCGCGAGCAATACCGGTCCAAGTTTGCCCAGGTAACGCCTCTTCTGGCCAGTGTTTTGGACGTGGCGTTACCTGACGCCGGCTTTTACCTGTGGGCCCAAGTGAAAGAAAGCGACACCAACTTCGCCCGCGACCTGCTCGCTCTTTACAATGTCACGGTCTTGCCGGGTAGCTTTTTGGCCCGCGAGGCGCAAGGCTTCAACCCCGGCGCCAACCGTATTCGCATGGCGCTGGTGGCCGAAACCTCAGAATGTGTGGAAGCCGCCCAGCGCATCGTCCAATTTGTGCAATCCCGCCGCTAAACCAGCGTGGAACCCATTTCTTCTTTCAGTTACTGACAATTTAGGAAAAATACGCCATGAGCCAACAACTCCAGCAGATCATCGACGCCGCATGGGAAGACCGCGCCAACATCTCGGTCCAGTCCTCTACACAAGAAGTGCGTGATGCTGTGGAACACGTGATCGCCGAACTGGACAGCGGCCGCCTGCGCGTGGCCACCCGCCAGGCCGTGGGTCAATGGACCGTGCACCAGTGGATTAAAAAGGCTGTGCTGTTGAGTTTTCGCCTGCGCGACAACGAAATCATCCAGGCCGGTCACCTGGGCTTTTATGACAAGGTACCCACCAAGTTTGCCGACCTGTCGGCCGAAGAAATGCGGGCCACTGGCGCCCGCGTGGTGCCACCGGCGGTCGCTCGTCGCGGTAGCTTTGTCGGCAAAGGCGCTATTTTGATGCCCAGTTTTGTCAACATCGGTGCCTTTGTGGACGAGGGCACCATGGTCGACACGTGGGCCGCCGTGGGCTCTTGCGCTCAGATCGGCAAAAACGTCCACCTGTCCGGTGGCGTCGGCATTGGTGGTGTGCTGGAGCCCATGCAAGCCAACCCCACCATCATTGAAGACAACTGCTTCATTGGCGCCCGATCCGAAGTGGTCGAAGGCGTCATCGTCGAAGAGAACTCGGTGCTGTCCATGGGCGTCTACATCGGCCAAAGCACGCCGATCTATGACCGCTCCACCGGCGAGATCAGCTATGGCCGCGTTCCATCGGGTTCAGTCGTTATCAGTGGCACACTGCCGAAAGACGGCGGAAAATACAGCATGTATGCAGTCATCATCGTCAAGCGTGTCGATGCCCAGACCCGGGCCAAGACTTCGCTGAACGATTTGCTGCGCGACTGAACCAGTTAGTTGATCCCCAACCGAGGTTGAACCTATGGCAACGACGACGACACCCACCCCACCCGGCACCATGGAGCGCATCCTGCGCTTGATGAGCGAGAAGAAGGCCTCGGACGTCTATTTGTCGGCCAATTCACCGGCCTTGATCAAGATCAACGGCCAGTGCGTGCCTATCAACAACCAGTCTTTGCC
>JBBQBG010000048.1:0-18722 GCA_038317285.1 Burkholderiales bacterium
GGAAGCCGGTGCAAGTTTGTGATCCAAATTTTTTCAAAACCAGGAGATTCCCCATGAAACTGCGTCCTTTGGCAGACCGCGTGATTGTTAAGCGCGTCGAAAATGAAACCAAGACTGCCTCCGGCATCGTGATTCCTGACAGTGCCGCCGAAAAGCCTGATCAAGGCGAAGTGCTGGCCGTAGGCCCCGGCAAGAAGAACGACAAGGGCGAACTGCTGGCCATGAACGTCAAGGTCGGTGACCGCGTTTTGTTTGGCAAGTACAGCGGCCAGACCGTCAAGGTCGATGGCGACGAGCTGTTGGTCATGAAAGAAGACGACCTCTTCGCTGTTGTTGAAAAGTAATTTGATTGCGGGACATACCGAAGCAACGCGGAGCTCTGTCCCCAACTGATTAGAGACTTTCTTCCCCCACAACCCGTTTGTAATTTATTGAAATATCTGGAGAAATCATCATGGCAGCAAAAGACGTAGTTTTCGGCGGCGAAGCCCGCGCACGCATGGTTGAAGGCGTGAACATTTTGGCCAACGCGGTCAAAGTGACCCTGGGCCCCAAGGGTCGTAACGTGGTTCTGGAGCGTTCTTTCGGCGCCCCTACCGTGACCAAGGACGGTGTGTCCGTGGCCAAGGAAATCGAACTCAAAGACAAGCTGCAAAACATGGGCGCGCAGATGGTCAAGGAAGTTGCTTCCAAGACGTCTGACATCGCTGGTGACGGCACCACAACAGCTACCGTGCTGGCGCAAGCCATCGTGCACGAAGGCATGAAGTACGTGGCCGCGGGCATGAACCCCATGGACCTAAAGCGCGGTATCGACAAGGCTGTGACAGCCCTGGTTGCCGAGCTGAAGAAGTCTTCCAAGGCTACTACTACCTCCAAGGAAATCGCCCAAGTCGGTTCCATCTCCGCTAACAGCGACGAGACCATCGGTAAGATCATTGCGGACGCAATGGACAAGGTCGGTAAAGAAGGCGTGATCACCGTGGAAGACGGCAAATCGCTGGACAGCGAACTCGAAGTCGTTGAAGGCATGCAGTTTGACCGCGGCTACCTGTCGCCTTACTTCATCAACAACCCAGAAAAGCAATCCGCTTTGCTGGACAACCCGTTTGTGCTGTTGTTCGACAAGAAGATCAGCAACATCCGTGACCTGCTGCCTACCCTGGAACAAGTCGCCAAGGCTGGCCGTCCCTTGTTGATCATTGCTGAAGATGTCGATGGCGAAGCCCTGGCAACTTTGGTCGTGAACACACTGCGCGGCATCCTGAAGGTTGTGGCTGTCAAGGCGCCTGGCTTTGGTGACCGTCGCAAGGCCATGCTGGAAGACATCGCCATCCTGACCGGCGGCAAGGTCATTGCTGAAGAAATCGGCCTGTCGCTGGAAAAAGTGACTTTGGCCGATCTGGGCACTGCCAAGCGCATCGAAGTCAGCAAAGAAAACACCATCATCATCGACGGTGCTGGTGCTGCTGCCGACATCGAAGCCCGCGTCAAGCAAGTGCGCGTGCAGATCGAAGAAGCGACTTCCGACTACGACCGTGAAAAGCTGCAAGAGCGCGTGGCCAAGTTGGCTGGCGGTGTTGCCGTGATCAAGGTGGGCGCTGCCACCGAAGTCGAAATGAAAGAGAAGAAAGCCCGCGTTGAAGATGCATTGCACGCTACCCGCGCTGCAGTCGAAGAAGGCATCGTGGCTGGTGGCGGTGTTGCACTGTTGCGCGCCAAGCAAACTGCTGGCGCTATCAAGGGCGACAACGCTGACCAAGACGCCGGCATTAAGCTGGTGTTGAAGGCCATCGAAGCGCCCCTGCGCGAGATCGTGTTCAACGGCGGCGGCGAAGCGTCGGTGGTCGTGGCAGCTGTGATGGCTGGCAAGGGCAACTACGGCTACAACGCAGCCAACGAAACCTATGGCGACATGATCGACATGGGTATCCTGGACCCAACCAAGGTGACACGTACAGCCCTGCAAAACGCAGCGTCTGTCGCATCGTTGATGTTGACCACCGAGTGCATGGTGTCTGAGTCTCCAAAGGCTGAGTCCGGCGGCGGCATGGGCGGCGGTGACATGGGTGGCATGGGCGGAATGGGTGGTATGGGCGGCATGGGCATGTAATTGCTTTGCTCCTTGCCTGAGGGCTGATCGCCGCCTTGCTTGGGCTTGCCGTACCTCTGGTACTGTCAGCGCCCAAGCGCCTTGCGCTAAGCCCTCATGCTGCGTCGAGTGGCTTAATTGCTCTCGACCGGAAACAACAAAAAACCCGCTTGGTGCGAACTTGGCGGGTTTTTTTTGGATTGGAGTTACTGGTTCTATGTCTATTTGAGCAGCATCGACGAGTTACGCGGGGAGCAAATTTGCAAACCGCGACAAGTCTACGATTCCCGAAATCTCCCAGGTATCAGCGGCAGCAGCAGATGCTGCCTGGGGACTCAATTGGTCAATACAACCCGAATCGTTGCGACCTGTGCGAAATCGAGTGTTGAAGTAGCGATAAGGGTAAAACTCAACGGCGCACCCAAAGGAAAGGGCGAATCGGTGTCTATCAATATTCGGGATCGCGTTTGTGCTGACAACCTGATGCCAACACCCCCGTAGTCGACAGTTACGCCCGTCCCATTGATCGTGGTGCCTCCGACAATAAGTGTCCAGGCGACGGGCTCGCTTGCATCCAATTCAATCGACTCCCCAACCGGCAAAAACACAGATTGGGTCGCGCCAGGGTGTATGGGAGCACCGCCAACGGGCCGACCTCCAACCACGACGTTGATGTCAAACGGCTGCGCAACGGCAACGTCGAGGCTGGCACCGCCACCACATCCGCTCAAGGTAAACGCCATAAACAGCCCCGCAGCGCCCATGGCAGCTAGCCGCGCCAGCGACATTTTTTTCATACTCACCCTTTTCAATGTGACACACGGACCGACAGACTCCCTGTGCAACGTTCCACGCGCGAGTCCGGGCTGACCTGCGACAGGTCCTGGTTGTAAGGAAGTGTTGCTACGACACCGCACGCACTCGTTGCGATGTAAGAGCAAGAACAAAAGCCAGAAGCAAAAAAGAAAAATGCAAACTGTGAACAAAGATCAACGGATTCTCACTTCAAATGACTACAATGCGAATCATTCTCATTGCATTTTTATATTCGACCTGTTAGCCCTGCGATTTGGATACAGAGTGCCGCCACCGACTTCTCCAAAGGTGGGCGTACTTCAGTCAGCAGAGCCCGGTCTTGATTCCAAGGATTGAAGCGTATGGTGTTTCGGGGAAATTCCGGCTCCGGTGGGGTGCTGCGCTTGGGTGTTGACCCCAAAATACTGGCTAAGTTGATTGCGCTGTGCATGGCGGCCATGGTGTCAGGCTGCGGCGGAAGTTCGGGTGGCGCGGGTACCAGCGCAGCGAACACGTCAGAGCCAGCGGGGGCTGTTAGCCTGAGCCCAGTAGCAAAGCTCGGCGAAAAGATTTTTAGGGATACGTCCTTGTCGGCTTCCGGCAAACTTGCGTGCGCCAGTTGCCACAATCCCGACAACGCCCACGCACCCACCAACGATTTGGCGGTGCAGTTCGGTGGGCCAGACATGCTGACGCCAGGATTTCGCGCAGCACCGTCATTGCGTTACCTGCACCTGACACCTGCCTTTTCGGTTGCCAAAGACGGTACGGCTACCGGTGGCTTTGACCGTGACGGCCGGGCGCAATCGCTTGCTGTCCAGGCCGCACGCCCCTTGCTTGCCCCTCACGAGATGGCGAACACCAACGCAGATGATGTGCTCGCCCGCTTGAAGCGCGCAAGCTACGCGGCAGAGTTCAAACAAGTTTTCGGCACGTCTGTTCTGGACAATGCAGACACCGCGTTAGACCGCATGACTTTTGCTTTGCAGCAGTACCAAAAAGAAGACCCAGACTTTCATCCCTACGACTCCAAGTACGACCAGTTCTTGGCCGGAAAAGTAAAGCTAAGCAGTGCTGAATTGCGGGGCCTGGCACTGTTTAACAACCCCAATCAAGGCAATTGTGCGGCCTGCCACACCAGTAAAAAGGGTGCAGATGGCTCCGCCCCTTTGTTCACCGACTTCACGTTTGACAACATCGGCGTGCCGCGCAACCCGGACATTCCAGCCACTGCCGATGCAACGTATTTCGATCTCGGCCTGTGCGGGCCCGACCGCACTGATCTGGCTGAGCGTGCCAGTCTGTGCGGGGCTTTCAAGGTGCCCACGCTGCGCAATGTGGCGACCCGCAAGGCCTTTTTTCACAACGGACGCTTCAAGAATTTACGCGATGTCTTGGGGTTCTACGTCCGGCGGGACACCAACCCTGAAGAGTGGTACCCGGTGGCCGTTGATGGCACGGTCATGAAATTCAACGACCTACCGGACGCCTACAAAGCGAACGTCAATGTCACCGAGGTGCCCTACAACCGCACGCGCGGTATGGCGCCCGCGCTGTCGGCACAAGAAATCGACGATGTCATCCAGTTCCTCGGAACGCTCACAGATGGCTACAAATAAACCATTCAAAAATAGGAAAAACCGCCATGAAAAAAACACGACTGACCCAAGCACTAAGCGCGGCTTTTCTCTGCGCCTTAGTGTCCATGCCCGCCATCGCCAGTGAAGCAGAATTGCTGCAGAGAATAGAAGCTTTGGCGGCGCAGCTAGATGCCATCAAGGCCGAGCTTGCAGCCACCCGCAAAAAAACGGACACCGTTGAGCAAAAGCAAGAGGCTCTGGCCAGCACGGTCGCCGCAACCGGCCCCAGCGCAGCGGGCGCTTCGTCCGGCAGCCCGGCCGCACGGCCACAGTCCACCGTGATCAGCAGTTACGGAGAAATCAACTACACCCGCCCCAACAACGCCACCAACCAAGCGCAGGCAGATGTGGCGCGTGCAGTATTTGGCATCACCCACCGTTTTGACGACAGGACCAAGATGGTCGGTGAGTTTGAATGGGAACACGCGGTCACGTCGGCGGGCGACAAAGGCGAAGCGGCAGTTGAACAGCTCTACGTCGAGCACGAATTGAGCAACGGTTTACGCGTCAAAGGCGGTCTGTACTTGATGCCCGTGGGCCTGATCAATACCAACCACGAACCCACTGCGTTCTACGGCGTGCAACGCAATTTTGTGGAAACGGCGATCATCCCTTCCACCTGGCGTGAAGCGGGTTTTGGCCTGTCGCGTACCCATGACAATGGCTTGAGCTGGGACATTGGCGTGACCACCGGTTTTGATCTGAGCAAATGGGATGCGGCATCTACCGACGGCACCGAGTCACCGTTGGGCAGCATCCACCAAGAGGGCCAACTGGCCAAAGCCAACGACTTGAGCCTGCATGCGGCGCTGAATTGGCGAGGCATCCCGGGTCTGCTGCTGGGCGGCTCAGTATTCACTGGCAAGGCCGGGCACGCCACCTCCGATTTCGCAGCCAATGCTGCGCGTGTCAATCTGTGGGACTTGCATGCACGCTACACGCCGGGTTTGTGGGACCTGACAGCGCTCTATAGCGCCGGCACGATCAGCAACACCGAGGCCCTGAACCTGACTTTTGTCGGCCAGCCCACCCCCGTGCCATCCACCTTTTATGGTTGGTATGCGCAAGCGGCCTATCAATTGTGGAAAAGCGCAGACTACAGTCTGAGCCCATTCGTTCGCTACGAGCAATTCAACACCGCTGCCAGTTACGAGGCCGTGCCACAAGGCTTGGGCGTTGCTCCGCTGGCGGACCAAAAGGTGGCTACCATCGGTGCCAATTTCAAAATAGGTGAAGGCGTTGTGGTCAAGTTTGACTTCCAAAAATTCCAGCTGGATAGCAATCGCGACCGCTTTAACCTAGGTGTCGGCTACTCGTTCTAACAGGGGTCAAAAATTGTGAGAACCACTGCGATCGCGCCCTTGGTATTGGTCAGCTTGGCAGGGGCAAACAGCGCCGCCTTTGCAACGCAATACCTAACGGTGGAGCAGGCGCAAAAAGTGATCTTCCCGGACGCTACGGCATTCAAGGCCTCTACCGTTCAGCTCACGCTGGAACAGATGCAGCAAATGGAAAAGCTGGCCGGTCTGCCCGCGCGTTCAGCGGCCTGGCGCACGGTCACTGCACTCAAGGACGACACGGTCTTGGGGTATATCGTTCTGGACGATGTATTGGGCAAGTTCGAACTGATTTCCTATGCTGTGGGATTGCAACCGGATGCCAGCATCAAGCAGGTGGAGATACTGGCTTACCGCGAAAGCCACGGCTTCGAGATACGCAATGCCAACTGGCGCCAGCAATTTGTCGGCAAATCAGCGTCAGGTCAACTCCGTGTGGGCGAAGGCATTGCCAATATCAGTGGTGCAACTTTGTCTTGCACCCACCTCACCGACGGCGTGCGCAGAATCGCTGCGCTGGCCCAGGTGGCATGGAAGCGCTAAGGCGCAGAGCCCAGCCCTGGTTGGGAACCATCGTTGAAATCAGCATTGCCGATCCGCTGGCAGATGCTGATTTAGCGGCGGCGTACGACCGAGCTTTTCAACAGATCGCGCGGGTCCACCGGTTGATGGGCTTTCACGCACCGGATAGCGATCTCTCCCGCATCAACCGAGCGCCGGTTGGTAGCCACATCGCCGTCGATCCCCACACACATACGGTATTGCAAACGGCACTGCAAATCACTGCGGCGAGTGCGGGGCTGTTTGACGTCAGGGTCGCTGGTCGCTTGATCGATTGGGGAATTCTTCCAGCGCCAGATCAACTGCCTCCCCCTTATGCCCCTCTGCAAGCCAGTTTTCGCCTAATGCCAGAGGGAACGGTACACAAACTCAGTGCAGACTACTTGGATCTTGGCGGGATAGCAAAAGGCTATGCGGTGGACCTCGCTATTGAAAGCTTGCAACAAGGTGGTGTGCAAAATGCCTGCGTCAACGCCGGTGGAGACTTGCGTGTGACCGGGGATTGTGCCAACGAAGTCTTGTTGCGCAATCCCAGCGATCCTTCCAAAATGGCCTACAAATTGGTCTTGCGAAACCATGCACTGGCCACGTCTGCCAGCTATTTTTCATTGCACCAGACAGTGCATGGTCGATACAGCGCGCTGGTGAATGGCCAGACGGGCGAGGCCATGATGAACCGCATCAGCGTGTCCGTTTCGGCGCCACAATGCATGGTGGCCGATGCACTGACCAAAGTGGTGATGGCCAGCGCCAATGTTAAGCATCCGTGTTTGGCCCAATTTGGCGCACAGGCCTACATCACTTGAACGTAACTGGCTAGTTGCACCCCCAATCTCGCACCACATAATTTGTGAAACACAAATCACATCAACTCTCTCATTCGCACAGCCGAGCGGTCATGTTCAGACTAGAACGCTGGCATCGCTGGACGATCTACGGTGTCGGCATGGGCATGCTAGGGACTGGGCTACTTTGGCTCGTCGCACACTACTTGTTGAGAACAGCCGGCGAGTTCGGTGTGACGGTTCACCCCGTGGAACATCTGTCCATGCAGATGCATGGGGGCATTTCGATGGTCGCCTGGTTTTTTGTCGGCAGCTTGCTGAATAACCATATCAGACGCGCCAACAACGCCAGGCGAAACAGGGTCACAGGATGGTTGATGATCACCTTGTTGGTCTGGCTCAGCGCCAGCGGCTACGGACTCTATTACTTGGTCACAGAAAACAGCCACGCTGTCTGGTCTTGGTCCCACTGGACAAGCGGCATCATGCTTCCTTTTCTGTTGATTTGGCATATCAGCGCGGGCCGACACTCCGAGCCCTAGATACGCTGACAGGGCCCAGATCCACCCAAAGAAATGCTTTCAAGGGTTCGCCATCCACGATTTTTGGAAAAGGACCCGATAGCCCTCGTGGGATATGCATAAGCAGCTATTATTTTTATAGCAATCTACGACCAAAGACTGTGCGCATCGTACGCCCCAACGAAGATAAACTGCACGTTACAGCAACTGCTGCAGCGCGCCAAGCGCTTCTCGGCGCGACAAGGCAATGTGGGCACAAGCTCGGATGATGGCGCAGACCATCTCGCGATCCAGCGACTGCAGAAACGCCAGCGGGGTCACGCTGCCGTCAAACATCGTTCTGGCTTGCGCCAACGCTTGCTGCATGCCGTCGTGGCCAATGTAGCGATACACATATGCGGTGATGGGCGAGGCTGTCAGGTCGTTGGCAGACTCCAGCGCGCGCCCTTTCTCGAACACCCGCAACAGGTCCAGGTTGACATCGCCCTTGACCGGCACGACTGGCAGGTAATCCTCCACACGCTCGGGGAGCCCGTAAGCACTGCGGATTTCACCCAGGAACATCGATATCGGCCCATCGGTTCCGGTACACAACGCCAGCGCTTCCACAATTGCGACAGAGGCTATCTTTGCGCCCAGAAAATCCACCGAAAAAGCGATATTGCGCTGGGCCGCCGCGCACAGGTGTGCAAGTTCCGCAGGGCTGGGGGTGTTCTTGTAGCACTGGAATACATGGTTGGGATTGAGGGTCCGCAAAAAAGCGTCCATGCGCGTCAAGCCAAAACGGTACTCTTGCAAGGTATACATGCCAGCGACCGCCAGCGGAGCATTGGACTCCTCGATCAGCAACCAAGTGTTGGACAAAAACAGACCTGGATCCGTCTCGCCAAAGCTGCCCACGTCGCGGTTGGTTAACGTGACGGCATCTGTCGCCACCCGGTCAGCAAACGCCTGTGCCCGGCCGATGTCACGGTCGTCGACGCGCAAGCGGTATTGCTGCTGCACCCTTTGTGCAAGGCGAGTGATAGCGGAACGTCCTTGCACATCGGGCGTACGAAACGGAATGGTGGCCTCGATGCAGGCCAGTACCGCGATGAGGTCCGCAACGCGCAGGTGGGTATGCAACAAACGGGCTGCCGCAACCGCACTCAAAAATTCGTTCATACCGCCATAGAGCGGTAAGGCCTGACCAGGCGCGAAATCAAATAGCGCGGCGCAAATCGCCAGAGGCAAGTCATCGGGCGGTATGGGCTGCAGGGTCAGCGCATCGCCTTCTTTGCGGGTTACGCCATCGAGCAGATAAGCGGAATGCTTGGGAAAGCCTGCATCGAGCTGGTAATAGACCAAGTCATGGAAAAGCGCAGCCAAGACCTGTACCGGATTCATGCCTTCGCACATGCCAAAGACATGGCCCGAGGTGTGGTAGGCCCGCGTTTGCGACTCCATGGCGTGGTGTACCAGTATGGCCAAGCGCTCGGTGTCCAGCATACTGACCGGGCTGGACAGCGCCTGGAACGCGGCGTCGAACACCGAAATAAAGCGGTTGATAGTCGAAATTGCCACGTGGATTGACTCCTAAGCAATGGTTCCAGTAGGCTCTATTGAGCGTGCTCCAATCGCAGCGCCAAGGCGGGCAGACTGATGCCAGAATATAGCTGCCTATTAGCCAGCGTGCACCCAATACCCAAGAACTTTTATTGCCATTGACAGAACGTTTTACTGCCAAGTCAACCGGTCGATGCTGCCGCTGTATTGGCGCGCACCGGATTTGAAGAGGCTGATGCCTAGCTGCGCATCGTCAATGTCCAGCAGGCCGTAATTGCGCTGCAAGGCACCTAAAACCACCTTGGTGCGCACTGCGGCGCCAGAGGCCGTGACCTCAAACAAATTGCGCCCGCCTTGCAGTGCATAACTCGCCAGGTTGTTGTCGTGAATGTCACCGCTGAGGACCAAGATGTTGTGGGCCTGCGCCAACCGCAGTAGGCGGTCGTATTCGGGCGGGCAACTGAGCCAGCTTTCACCATGATTCGCATCGACGACGCTGCCGGATGCCAGTAGATGCGTTGCACCAGGAGGCGCTGCTGCCATGGCAGCCTCCACCGCGTCGAGTTGCGACATACCCAACAGCGCCGTGCGACCACCGCGTCTTTTGCGGAAGCTGCGCCCGTCGGTCAAATGCAAAAAGACACCGCTGCCCATAGCTACACAGCTGTAGCCCGGCGCAGGCGTCTTGCTATCCCACACCGGCGGTGCCGACGGAAAGCTGCCCGGCGCAAGACGCAGCGCCAGCGCCTGGCGCCACGCGGCAAACAAGGCGCGGCTGGGATAGACCAGTGGGCGAAGTGCGGGGCTCTTCATCACATCACCACCGCAGGCGTTGTCCCACAAAAAATCGTGGTCGTCCCAGATGGCATAGGTCGTGAGGTTCTGCCGCTGCACCAGGGCTTTAAACTGGACTTGCTCCACTTGCTCCGTGTAGCGGCGGTGGGCATGCTCTGCAAAGGCATACTCCGTCAGGTCTTGCACACCCAAGGATCCGTAAGGCCCACCCACATCAAGGTAGATGGAATCACCCAACAGGACCAATACATCGGGATCGCCCGCAGCTATTTCGTCCCACACCGGTTGCTGAGGAAACAGTTGGGCGCTGAAGCAGGAAGTGAAGGCGATGCGCATAAAAACTCCTGGGTTAGTAGTGACATGCCGCGCATGCGATAAGCACAGCGTGATCTCTCCCGGCCATTTCGCGGCTCGGGCGTTTTGTCTGAAATAGACCCACGCGTCATTTTCGTCGCCAGCTCACTCTGAGCGCAGTGCTTCCACCGGGTCCAGCCGCGCCGCACTGCGGGCCGGCAACACGCCTGCCACCAGCCCAATGGCAATGGCCACGCCCTCAGCCAGCAGCACAAAGCTGATGGGCGTATGCACCGGCAGGGACGGCACCGCCAGGTGGATGATCTGGGCCAGCCCCATGCCCAGCACCAGACCGATGATGCCACCCAGGGCCGACAGCGCCACGGCCTCGCCCAGGAACAGGCCCAAAATGGTGTTGCGTGGCGCGCCTAGTGCCACCAACAGGCCGATTTCTCCGGTGCGCTCACTCACGGCAATGGTCATGATGGTTACGATGCCCACACCACCCACCAACAACGAAATGCCGCCCAGCGCACCCACGGCCATGGTCAGGATGTTCAAAATATTGGACAAGCTGCGCAGCATGTCCTCTTGGGTGGTGATGGTGAAGTCCTCGCGGCCGTGGCGGGCCACCAGACTGGTCTTTACGGCTGCCATGACCTGCGAGGCAGGAATGCCTTCCTCGTACGCCAGGTCAATCTTCATCAAGCCGTCGCGGTTGTACAACTCCAAGGCCCGCGCAGTGGGAATGTAGGCGGCGTCATCCAGATCCACACCCAGGAACTGACCCTTGGCTTCCAGCACACCGATCACGCGAAACTGCAAATTGCCCACGCGCACGCGCGCGCCCAGCGGGTTGGCGCTGCCAAATAATTCGGTCTTGAGCTTGGCACCCAGCACGACAAAGGCGCGGGCATTTTCCAGCGCCTCATCGGGCAGGAACTGGCCAGTCTTGACCTTGATGCTGTAGACCTTGACCATATCCGCACCCACGCCGTTGACCGTGGTACGCCGCAGTCGGCCGTTGGCGCCCACTTCGGTATTGCCCCACACCGTTGCCGTCATGCCGGTGACGTGCGGCAGGCCGCGCAGCACGCGGGCATCGTCCAGCGTCAGTGGCCGCACCGAGGTCGGTATGCCGGTGGGCGCAGGCCCTGAGGTCTTTACCTTGCCCGGAGAAATGCTGGCGATATTGGTGCCAAACTGGGTGAACTCGGCCAACACGAATCGGTGAATGCCCTCGCCAATCGATGTCAACAAAATCACCGATGCAATACCCACGGCAATGCCCAGCAGCGTCAGGAAGCTGCGCAGGCGCTGCGCGGTGACGGCACGCAGGGCCAGGCGAAGGGCGTCGGTCAACAACATAGAGTCTATCGTTTAGACAAGGCCTGCACCGGGTCGAGTTGGGCAGCGCGGCGCGCCGGCATGACGCCAAACAAAATGCCGGTGACCAAGGCCGTGCCCAAGCCAGCCAGCACCGCCCAGTCCGGCGGATAGGCTGGAAAGGTCGGGTACAACTGGCGTATCAGCGCAGCACCCACTTGGCCCAGCACGTAGCCCACCACCGAGCCAGTGAGTGAAAGCAACGTGGCCTCGGTCAGGAACACCGCGCGAATGCCGCCGGCGGTCGCGCCCAGCGCCTTGAGCAGGCCGATCTCGGCAGTGCGTTGGGTGACCGAGACCAGCATGACATTCATCACCAGAATGCCCGCCACCGCCAGGCTGATGGCCGCAATACCAGCCACGCCCATCGTCAACGCCCCCAGCAACCGGTCGAAGGTGGCAAGGATGGCATCCTGCGTAATGACGGTCACGTCTTGCTCGCCCTCGTGTCGCAATTTGATGATGTCAGCGACCTGTAGCTTGGCAGCATCAATCGCCTCACGGCCATTGGCCTCAATCAAGATGCGAAACAAGGTGTTGCTGTTGAACATGGACTGCGCGAGCGACACGGGTACAAAAACCAACTCGTCGGTGTTCATGCTGAGGCCCTGCCCGCTGGTGGCCAGAATGCCAACGATGCGCACGCGCCGGTCGCCAATACGCACCAGTTGCCCCAGTGCCGGGTTGGGGCCAAAGAGTTCGTCGCGTACCTTGGCGCCAATCACCGCTTCGCTGGCACCACGGCGCCAGTCGCCGGGAGCCAAAAAGCGCCCCTGGGCCATGGCCATCTTGCGCAGCTCCAGGTACTGGGACGTGGTGCCCGCCACCAACACCTCACGCAGTTTGCCTGCGGCACTGATCTCGGATGTACCCACAGCCATTGGCGCCACGCGGGCCACGGCGCTGGCGCGCTGCAAGGCCTGCGCATCGTCAATGGTCAAATCACGGGTCGTGTTGGTGATGGCGTTGCCCGGATTGAAGCCACCGGTTTGCGAGCGCCCGGGCAGCACGATCACCAGGTTGCTACCCAGTGAAGAAAACTCATTCATCACATAGCGGCGGGCCCCATCGCCCAGTGCGGTCAGCACCACCACCGCGGCCACGCCAATGGCCATGGCCAAGACCAGCAGCGCAGCGCGCAGCGGGTTGCCGGTGGCGGCGTCCCGCGCGAAGCGGATCAGGTCGGCGTTGCGCATGGTTCGGCCTGCACATCGCGTGGCGTGTCCTGGTGTGTGTCGTGTTTGATCGCGCCATCTTCCATTAACAACTGGCGCCGGGCCCGGGCGCCTAGTGCCGCGTCGTGCGTCACGACGATCAGGGTCACGCCCTGGGCATTGAGAACCTCCAGCAGGCGCACCACCTCTTCACCGGTACTGCGGTCCAGATTGCCGGTGGGCTCATCGGCCAAAATCATGGCCGGTTGCATGATGGTTGCACGGGCGATGGCCACCCGCTGGCGCTGCCCGCCGGAGAGCTCGTCCGGGCGGTGGTCTGCGCGGTTGACCAGTCCGTAATCCTTGAGCGCCTGCGCCACCCGCACCGCGCGCTGCGCCGGGGGCAGCCCGGCCAGCACCATGGGCAAGGCTATGTTTTCGGCGGCCGTGAGGCGCGGCACCAGGTGAAAACTCTGGAACACAAAACCAATGCGCTGGCTGCGCACGCGGGCCTGTTCGTCGGGCGACAAGGTCGTGACATCGCGCCCTTCCAGGCGATACAGGCCCGTGTTGGGGCGGTCCAGCAGGCCCAGCAGGTTGAGCAAGGTCGACTTGCCCGAGCCTGAAGGCCCCATTACGGCCACGTACTCGCCCGCAGCGATCGACAGGTTGAGGTTGCGCAGTGCATGCACCTCAGAGTCACCCAGGTGGAAGACCCGTTCAATGCCGGTTAGCTCGATTTGCGCAGGACTGGCGGCGCTCATTTCTTGGCTTTGTCGTCGACCACGTAGGAGGCACCCGGCTTCACCCCTTCGCGCTCCAGCGAGGTCACCACGCGGTCACCCGTGGCAAGGCCTTCGAGCACCTCGGTGAACTCCCAGTTGGCCAGGCCAGTCTTGATTTTGCGCTCTTGCAGGGTACCGTCCGCTGCAGCCACCAGCACGCGGCCCCCTTCTTGCAGCGCCGATGTGGGCACGCGCACCACCTTGTCACGCACGGCCAGCACCACTTCCACATCCGCGCTGTAGCCCACCAACAATTTGGGGGGCGCCCTATCGGTGTCCAGCGTGGCATCGATGTCCACGGTGCGGGCCTGCTTTTCGGCCGCCGACACATAGGGTGCCACGCGCTTGACCTTGCCAGCGAAGGACTGCTTGGGCAGTGCGTCAAAGCTGATGCGCACCGTTTGCCCGGCCGAGATCTTGGGTGCATCCACCTCGTCCATCGGGGCGCGCACGTAGAGGCAGGTGTCGTCAATCAGGTCAATGGCCGGCGGGGTGGGCACGCCGGGTGGCGATGGCGTGGAGTATTCGCCCACTTCGCCCACGATCTTGGCCACGGTGCCGGCAAAGGGAGCATAGAGCACCGTGCGGTTCTGCTCCACCCGTGTGGCGCTCACGCGGGCCTGCGCCTGCACCACGTCAGCCTTGACCGCGTCACACGTGGCGCGGCGGGCCTGGGCTTCGGCACGTGCCTGCTCGTCACGGGAACCCGACACAAAACCCTGCTTGAACAGCGCGGTCTGACGCTGTGCTTCGGACTCGGCATTGGTGGCCATGGTGCAGGCCTCGGTCACCCGTTTGCGCGCGCTATCGACCTGGGTCTGGGCCAGCGCGCTTTGGGCCTGCTGGTCGTCGTTCCACAGCTTCATCAGCAACTGGCCCTTCTTGACCTTGTCGCCCTCTTTGACCGCCAGCAGTTCAATACGCCCGCCCATGGTGGCCGACAGCTTGGTGCGCATACACGCCTCTACCGTGCCGGCGCGGGTGTTGGCAATGCTGGATTCGACCTTGCCCTGGTCAATCTCAGCCACCAGAACGGCGATGGGCTTGGGGCGCTTGGCCCACCATATGCCAGCGCCGAGCAGCCCCATAACCAACAGAGCGAGCAGAAGGCGGCGAATCAGCTGAGTGGACATGCGAGGGCTTTGGGCGTGGAGATACGCCCATTCTAGGGTTCCCCACCCTGGCTGCCCTTGATCTAACCCAAATGCCTAGCGACTTTGCACGCCCGCTTGCACGCTGCACACGGCATGACAAATGCTACTATTTTTGTAGCGCAATATGCAATAAACACGAGGGCTAGAGGCTATTTTCCCAATGACCCCTACATCAAACTGATGGTCTTGTCTAACTCTATGGCCGCGTCCAGCGCATCCAACAAATCCTTGCGCACCTTGCGCTTGGTGTTCTTGTGGGCGGTCATGTTGAGCTTCTTCATCTGCTGGGCGGCTTCCATCGCAGCGCCGAGCAATTGCTCGGCTGCCACAACCTGATCGAGGAAGCCCGCAGCGACGGCACCCTGGGGCGTAAACATCTCGGCGTTGATGACCGAACGCTGGAAAGCGGGTTTGGTCAAGCGGTCGCGCGCAATGGCGATGCCCACATGGTGCATGGTCATGCCGATCTTCACCTCGTTCAGGCCGATGCTGAACGGCCCGTCAACACCAATGCGGTAGTCGGCAGACAACAGCACAAACGCGCCCTTGGCCACGGCATGCCCGGGACAGGCCACGATGATCGGTTGCGGGTGCGCCAGCATGCGCCGCGCCAAAGTAGAACCGGCGGCCACTAGGTCAATGGCGGCCTGGGGTCCCGCCATCATCACCTTGAGGTCGTAGCCACCGCTCAGGATGCCGGGCTGGCCAGTGACGATGACCACAGCACCCGCGGCTTCGGCCTGGTCCATGCCCCGGTTGAAGCTGGCGATCAGCTCGTGTGAAAACGCATTGACCTTGCCGTTGTTCAGGGCCAGGGTGGCAATGCCGTCTTCGAGGTTGTAAGTGACGAGTTCGGTCATGGTGTTGGGGGTCCTGCAAAAGGTGGGGGAAGCAATCTGGGCAGTCTACCGCAGCAGGCCAAGGATTGATTGACCGTGACCAGTATGAACGAGGCCACGCTTCTAACGGGCTGGTTCACACACATTGCCGACTTGCGCGCGCTGTACCCGCTAAGGCAAGCCGCTGACCCGAACCACAGCATTTGCCGTAGAAATGTACAGAGTCGTCCCTGATATCGCCAAACCCAAGGGGTTTTGGAGAACACCAGGTAGGTCTCCTCCTCGAAAACCTTTTTGACCACCAGTCGTTCCGACCAAAGTCGTCACCGCACCGGCAGGTGTGATTTTGCGAATCGTGTTGTTGTTGGTATCCGCCACATAAACATTGCCGGCGCTGTCTGTTGCGATGCCGCGTAGGACATTGAAACTAGCCGCCGCGCCTACGCCGTCGGCTGAACCAACTACCCCCTCCGTACCGGCTAAAGACGTCACTACACCGGCGGGTGTGATTTTGCGAACCGTACTGCTGTAACTGATCAATACGTTGTTTTTCGCGTTGATCACATTAACTACAACATAGAGATTGTCCGCGCTGTCTGTTGCCATTCCGGTGGGACGCCCGAGCCCAAAATTTGCGAAGCCACCGACCAGGGTCGTCACCACCCCTGCAGGTGTGATTTTGCGAATTTTATCGTTGCTGCCGGCACCCGTAACGTAGACGTTGCCCACGCTGTCTATTGCGATACCGGAGGGCTCATCAAACGTGGCCTCCACACCGGTGCCATCGGCTGAACCCCTCACGCCCGCCTTACCGGCCAGGGTCGTCACCGCACCGGCTGGTGTGATCTTTCGAATCGTGTGGTTACCTGTGTCAGCCACATAGATATTGCCAGTGCGGTCTGTTGCGATGCCTTGTGGGTAATTGAAAGTTGCCACCGCGCCGGTGCCATCGGCTGAGCCGGGCACGTCCGCACTACCCGCCAGGGTCGTCACCGCACCAGAGGGAGTGATCTTGCGAATCGTGTGGTTGAAGGTATCAGCCGCAAAGACGTTGCCAGTGCTGTCTGTTGCGATGCTATCCACGCGTTTGAAACTAGCCGCCGCGCCGGTGCCATCTGCTGAGCCAAATACCGCCACCACACCTGCCAGGGTCGTCACCGCACCAGAAGGCGTGATCTTACGAACCGTGTGGTTGAAGGTATCAGCCGCAAAGACGTTGCCAGTGCCGTCTGTTGCAATGCCAACGGGGTAATAGAAACTAGCCGCCGCGCCGGTGCCATCGGCTGAGCCGCTCCCGCCCCCGCCCGCCAGGGTTGTCACCGCACCCAATGGGGTGATCTTACGAATCGAATTGTTACGACTGTCAGTCACATAAATATTGCCACCACTGTCTGCTGTGATTGCACTGGGGTAAAAGAAACTAGCTGCCGCGCCCGTGCCGTCGGCTGAGCCGCTTACCCCCGGCTTACCCGCGAAGGTCGTCACCGCACCGTCGGGCGTGATCTTGCGAATCGTGTTGTTACCACTGTCAGCCACAAAGACATTACCAGTGCTGTCAGTTGCGATGCCGTAGGGCTGATTGAAACTAGCCGCCGTGCCGATACCATCGGCTGAGCCGCTCACACCCACCTTACCGGCCAGTGTCGTCACCAAACCAGCGGGCGTGATCTTGCGAATCGTATGGCTGAAGGAATCAGCCACATAGACATTTCCAGTGCTGTCAGTTGCGATGCCGTAGGGCTGATTGAAACTAGCCGCCGCGCCAGTGCCATCGGCTGAGCCGCTTACACCCGCCTGACCGGCCAGGGTCGTCACCGCACCGGCGGGCGTGATCTTGCGAATCGAGTGGTTGTACAAATCAGCCACATAAACATTACCAGCGTTGTCTGTTGCGACGCCGCTTGGGCTGTAGAAACTCGCGGCAACGCCAGTGCCGTCCAAATTCCCTGGGGATCCTCCCGGAATGCCTGCAAACAAGCCCAACACAGGTGCCGACGATACCACCGGTACTGTGCTGCTCTGGCTACCACCACCTCCTCCACCTCCACAGGCTGTCAATACCAAGGATATGAAAAAACAAGCGAGGAGCAAGCCCACGGGGTGCAGTCCTAACCAACCAAAGTACTCTGGCTTGAACGATGGACGGGATGATGTGACAGCAAAGTGCATTGAACTCTTTCTATTTTTTTACGGAAACTCACATGCTTCATTCTGCCCTGATCATATTTACCTTCTGTGTGACGCATCACATTGCCGTGGGTCTTCGAAAAAGCGGTGACGGGTGGCGTCGAAAGATACAGCTGGGGGTTGTTTAACTAGCGTTAAATGCCCTCTGCATTCATCGGGACAGAGCACTCATCTGCTTCAACGGCATTTGGCGTCAAAGCGATGACCGCCAGGCAATTTGAGTGACCGCTTAACCATTGCGCCATTCGCGTTTTGTGCAGCTCTCGGAAAACTAATGCGCCGATCCGGCGGTCAGCGTGCTGCCAACTGGAGTCGATCAACGCTGACCAGAACTACGAAATACATCACCCCACAAACGTCTTTAGCGACCCTCAGCTACTGGCCCAAAACAGACGAAGAGTCCTTCAAACTGTAAGTCCGCCATTGCCCCTGCACTGACTTTCCCGGATCCGTCCAAGCAAATACCTCAGCAGAGTTCGGTCTCAAAAGAGCAACCCACCGAGCCTTATAAGCTATAGTTTTCATAGTTGCAAAGTCATATTCCACGAGGGCTAGAGGCCTATTTAACCAAAACCTCCAACCTGAAGCCGATTGCTCCCCCATTCTCAACGCAACGCGCCAGCTACCGCATCACGCGCCTGCGTCAGCCGCAGCGCAGCGGTGCCCGCAATCCGCACGACCGGCCAGGCACTGTCCCCGCCGGTAGCCAGCGCGCGCTCTATCGCCCGGTGCACGGCGGCGCGGGCTTCTGGCCCGTCGCGCTGCAGACCGTCGGCGTGCCAGGGTATGTCAGGCTGCAGGAACAGGGTCAGGGCGTAGCGGGCGTGCAGGCTGCGCGCCTGCGGATACATC
>JBBQBG010000049.1:0-18588 GCA_038317285.1 Burkholderiales bacterium
ATCCACATACGACATGCGGCGCAGAAGCGTTTCACGCAAAGCAGCTATCCCAACGGATAAGGCTTTCGTTTTCTGCACGTGGCGCAGAGAAGACAGTTGATCATGGCCCGTGCCGCTGGCCATTTGAACCAACTCAACTGCCAGGCGCTGCAATGCAATCCCACCCGCTTGTACGGCCCTAGGATCTGCCCCAATCAGGCTCGCGCTCAGTTCACTGACCTGAGCTTCAAGGCAATCGAGTTGGGTATCGAGTAAATTCTTTGACATATCAGGGCCTTCGCATAAACGAACTTGCACAGGCCCGACGCGAACTCAATTGGTGGTTCGATTCAGCATTTCCTGCGCATTGGATAAAAGCTTGTCGGCTATGGCTTCTGGATTGACCACATAGGTCCCATTTTGGATGGCCGCACGAATGGTCGCGACTTTCTGCAAGTCGATGTCGGCCGCCTCGCCCTTGCCTGTCTTTTCCAGTCCGCGCGCCAAGGTAGACACTGTCACTGCCACCCCTGCCGAGCGGGTGCTCTGGCTGGCATTGCCGGACGCTATGGCGCTCGTGTTGGCCGTCTGCTCCGGCTTTTGAGCCGCAGCAGGGTTTCCAACTTGGATTTGGATTGAATTGTCTGGCGATTGACCGATTTTCATAAGGTTCTCCAAAACCACAATATGTGTAGTCTCGTGCGATAGTTATCGGCCGCATCGTGACTGACTTTAGAGATAAATTCATGGGGTTTTGAATAGAATTCAGATCTAAAGGTCGATTTTTACTGTTTTTGTATCCAGCACCGTACCTGAAGACACTCTTCCGTTTTCCATTTTGACCCGGGCCACCTGCCCCACAACGCCAGCCGAAAGCGCCTGCGCGTCGGAAGAGATCTGAAACCCAGAGCCTTGTGCCAGCACCCTGACCTGGGCGCCAGCTTGAAACACTTGCGCAGGCCTGACCATGCTTTGGCGCAGCGTCTGACCCGAGATCAATTGGCGTGTGGCAATTTGGCCAACCCATAGTGCCTTATCCCGGATTACTGGGCTAGCTTCTTCCGCCCAGTTCACTTCAGCCTCCAATACATCGTCTTCAGCAATGGTGGCGCCAGAGGCTACACCGCCTTTAATCACCCACGCGTTTCCGTAAGCATTGACGGTCACGGGCAATGAGACATTCCAACGGCTCATGCCATCTATACAGCGCAAACCGACGCGGGTACGCCCCCACAACCGGGAGCCTGGAGGCAAATAGGGCTCCACATTTCCGCAAGGCGCCAACTTCAGACGGCTGTCCAAGTTCCCAACCTTGACTTCTAGCCGCAATGCACTTGAGCCTGCAGATTGGGCGGTGGCCGTAGTATCGCGTAGCCAGTCTTGGGCCACGGCTTGAAAATTGGGCTCAGTCACAGACTGAGCGTGCGCTGCGCCCGCAAAAAGAATGAGGGCGAGCGCACCCACGGCCCGGCTGGCCAAACGTGTACGCAGCAATCGCAGAGAAAGCACAAACATGGCAAGCCCCCATTTGCTCCAAGTGATCGATGCCACCCTACGCAGCACCCGTCACTCAGGGTCAGTCAACTATAGGGAGTCCGATCAACTACAAAGCGTCCAATTGGCCCGCTTTACCCCTCGTATTCCATAGCTAAAAAATTAAAGGTTTTTCCATAATTGCTTCACGCCGAACATCCTGGTCCATCCGGGGGGTTCGCAAACCCTTTCGGAGGCTATCTATGTTTGCCAATCTAACCAGCTCACTGGACTTTCAATCCAAAGCGCTGGTCCTGCGCGCCGAACGGCAGCGCGTGATTGCGAGCAACATAGCCAATGCAGATACGCCAGGTTACGCTGGCCGCGACATCAATTTCAAAGAGGCTATGAACGCGGCCACGGGCGCAACAACGCAGATGAGCACCTCAGGCACAACGACAGACGGCACTTCAGACCCGCGCCATATTGCGCTTCAGGCCAGCACCGCTAGCCTCGGTTCGAATGCTTTGAGATACACCCCACAGAGTCAACCCGCAATGGATGGAAATAGCGTAGATATGGACCGTGAAAGGGCCAATTTTGTTGATAACTCCGTCCGCTATGAGGCGACGCTTCGCTTCATCAACGGCCAAGCAAAGACCATCTTGAGCGCCATTCAAGGCCAGTAGGTCTAGTCTCAGCGCACACGGAGTAACCCTATGTCCATGTTTTCCATTTTCAACGTGTCGGGCAGTGCAATCAGCGCTCAGTCCCAACGGCTCAATGTCGTCGCCAGCAACTTGGCTAACGCAGATGCAGTCGCGGGCCCGGATGGACAAGGGTACAAGAGTCGCCAAGTAGTTTTTGAGACAGTCCCAATGGGTTCTGACGCATCCTCCGGCGTACGGGTCAACGGGATACGCGAAAGTAATGAGCCGCTTCGAAAGGTCCATAACCCATCGCACCCATCCGCAGACGCGGATGGGTACGTAACGCAATCCAACGTCAACCCAATCGAAGAGATGGTCAACATGATATCGGCCTCGCGCTCGTACCAAAACAACGTCGAGGTGATGAATACCGCCAAGACACTTCTACTCAAAACCCTGCAGATGGGTCAATAGACCCAAGGAGACCAGCATGCAATCCCCTGTCAACACCATCGGCAGCACTTCAAGCCTTGCGGACCCTGCGTCCGCCAAAAAGACATCGCAGACTGATGCGACCGCTTCTCAAGATCGGTTTCTTAAGTTGCTGGTCGCGCAACTGAACAACCAGGATCCGATGAATCCCATGGACAACGCGCAAATGACTAGCCAAATGGCTCAGATCAATACCGTCTCTGGTATCCAGCAACTCAACGAGACGATGAAATCTATCGGAAACCAGTTCGCATCTATGCAAATGTTGCAAGCGACAGGTGTGATCGGACATGAAGTACTTTTGCAAAGCAACGTGCTATCGGTAGATGCAGGTAAGGCAGGTGGCGCTATCGAACTGAGCGGCAATGCCGACAAGGTTGCTGTCCAAATTCTCTCACCAAGTGGGGAAGTGATCGACACCATGAATATGGGGCCTATGACAGCCGGTCGACACACCTTTGAATGGGATGCCTCCAACTACAAGAGCACGGGCAACCCAACTTTTAAAGTCACCGCCACCAGCGGGAGCAATAGCGTTGCGACTTCAGCCTTGGCGCGCGACACCGTGGTGTCGGTGAGCAACGAAGGAACTGCAATGAACTTCCAGCTCAGGGGCCGCGAGGCTGTGGCGTATGACGCCATCAAAGCCGTCTTGTAGTACTGCCCACCCCACACCACCCACGAAATAACTGTCAACCAGAGGAACCACCATGAGCTTTCAAACCGGACTCTCAGGCTTAAATGCCTCCAGCAAAAACCTGGACGTTATCGGACATAACATCGCCAACGCCAACACCACGGGAATGAAGTCATCTCGGACGGAGTTCGCTGATGTAGTCGCTTCCTCGTTAGGCTCATCGGGTGGCAATCAGGCGGGCATCGGGGTGGCAGTTAACACCATTGCCCAGCAATTTACACAGGGCAATATCACGATCACAGGCAACAACCTGGACGTGGCCATCAACGGTAGTGGTTTTTTTCAGGAGACCATGCCGGACGGGTCACTGGCCTATACGCGGGCGGGTGATTTCAAACTTGACTCCACGGGTTTGCTCAAGACAAATTCGGGAGGCAAGATCATGGGCTACCCTACCACCACAACAGGTCAGCGCACCAGCAGCACATTGGGACCACTGCAATTGCCGGTCGGCTCCCCCATTGCTGCCCAGAAGACCTCAAACATTGTTGCAGCGTTCAATTTATCTGCTGGCGCAACGTTGGCGGCCGGAGTTCCGGCAAGCGTTGGCCCCCCACCTGTAGCAGCAATTCCTGCCACACCGCGCTCCACCTATGGCACATCACTGACTGCATTTGACTCCCAAGGAACAGCCGTGCCAGCAACCTTGTACTTTGAGAAGACAGGAGCCAATACATGGAACGTCTTCCCTGGATTGGACAGCGTCGGCCCTCCAGCTGTCACCGTGGCGAGCATCGGAACTGTGACCTTCGACAATTTCGGAAAGCTGTTGACAAACACTGCGACGACTATGTCCCTTACGTCTCCCAATCCATCTATCGGGGCATTTACAGCTGCGTTGGATTTCAGCGGAGCAACACAATTTGGAACAGGCTTTTCCGTCTCCAATCTTACCCAGGATGGCTACACCTCGGGCGAGCTGACTAAGATCAATATTGGCGAAACCGGCGCCATTACTGCCACTTACTCCAACGGTCAGACACAAATAAATGGTCAGATAGCCCTGATGAATTTCCGCAATGTGCAAGGCCTCGTGCCATCCGGAAACAATAACTGGACGGAAAGCATTACATCAGGACAACCAGTGCTTGGCGTGGCGGGTCAGGGAAAGTTTGGCGCACTGCGCTCGGGAGCTTTGGAAGAATCCAACGTGGACCTGACCGCAGAGCTAGTGAATATGATGACCGCGCAGCGCAGCTACCAGGCAAACGCCCAGACGATCAAGACCCAAGACCAGGTTTTATCCACGCTAGTCAATCTGCGCTAACAGCGTCTAACGGAGCACCACGACCATGGACCGCCTCATCTACACCGCGATGTCGGGCGCCAATGCGGCTGCAAACCGCCAGGCAGTCCTATCCAACAACTTGGCCAATGCACCTACCAACGGCTTCCGGGCAGAGCTATCCACCTACCGCGCAATACCCTTGCAAGGAGAAGGCGCACCGACCCGGGTCTTTGCGGTCGAGGCAACCTCAGGCTATCTGGACCAACCGGGCCCGGCCCAAAAAACCGACCGCAACCTGGACGTTATGGCCAACGGTAGTTCGTGGTTTGCCGTGCAGGCGCTGGATGGTATCGAGGGGTATACACGCAACGGAAAGCTGGAAGTTTCCGCCGATGGAACGATCGTCTCAGGTTCAGGCCTGCCGATTCTTTCCAGCGGAGGCTCCCCCATGACAGTTCCGCCAGGAGCAACATTGTCAATTGGCAGCGATGGCACCGTTAGCGCGAAGGTAGGCAACCAGCCTGCCAACAGCTTGGGGCGCCTGAAAATGGTAACAGCCAATGCGGACGACCCGCTAAGGCGGGGGGTCGACGGACTGTTTCGGGCCGCCTCGGGCGAGCCGCT
This sequence comes from Burkholderiales bacterium, assembly GCA_038317285.1. Taxonomy (GTDB): domain Bacteria; phylum Pseudomonadota; class Gammaproteobacteria; order Burkholderiales; family Burkholderiaceae_C; genus Allorhodoferax. The sequence goes on from JBBQBG010000049.1 coordinate 5,144, forward strand.
TGCAAACGATGAAGCGGCCAAGCTACAAACCGGCGTGTTGGAGGGCTCCAACGTCAACGCCATCGAAGCGATGGTTGGCATGATCCAGACCGCCCGGCAGTTCGAAACCCAGATGCGTCTTATGCAAACCGCCGAGTCCAATGACCGATCTGCTGGCCAGCTACTGGGCTTGCAAGGATGACACGCCCAATTGACGGGCTTTAACTCAATAGGACACTGACACCATGATCAACTCGCTATGGATATCCAAGACCGGCATGGAAGCCCAGCAAATGCAGCTGGACGTCATTTCCAACAATCTGGCCAACGTTTCAACCAACGGCTTCAAGAAAGCGCACGCAGTTTTTGAAGACCTGATGTACCAAAACATGCGCCAAGTTGGATCAGCCGCGTCCGAGCAGTCCACACTGCCCACCGGCTTGCAGGTGGGACTGGGTGTGCGTGCGGTAGCGACCAGCCGCAGTTTTGCACAAGGCAACTTGCAGCAGACCAGTAACAGCCTGGATGTGGCAATTCAGGGCAACGGCTTCTTCCAGCTCACCCTGCCCGACGGCACGACCGGCTACACGCGCGACGGTGCTTTCCAAATCGACAACCAGGGCCGTATGGTGACCGCTGGCGGCTTGCCACTGGCTGGCAGTATCACCGTGCCAGCCAACGCTACTTCCATCAGCATTGCAGCAGACGGAGCGGTTTCAGCCAGCATTCCCGGCACCACCGCTCCGCAGACGATAGGCACTATTGCCTTGGCCAATTTCGTGAACCCGCCTGGGCTGGATCCCAAAGGGCAAAACATCTATGCAGAGAGTGCGGCGTCAGGCCAGCCCAATGTGGGCACGGCTGGTGCCAATGGGCTGGGCACCGTGATGCAAGGCTTTGTGGAAACCTCGAATGTCAATGTGGTGCAGGAGCTGGTTACGATGATCCAGACCCAGCGCGCCTATGAGATGAATTCCAAAGCTATCCAGACGACCGACCAGATGTTGCAAAAACTCGGTCAGCTGTAAGGTCGCGTATGACACATCCATTTAACTTCACCACGGCGCAGGGCGCAATGCGCCGCGCAATATTTGCGGTGTCGGTTGCATCCCTGTGCAGCGCATGCCAACAGATCCCACAAAAGGTCGTCGTGGATTTTGCCGAGCCCAAGGTCAGCCAAACTCCCCTGCCGGCACCAACGGTCGTGCGGCCCGCCAACGGCAGTCTGTTCCAGAGCGCGGCATACCGCCCAGGCTTTGAAGACCGTCGCGCACGGGCGGTGGGCGATACGGTCACGATTCAAATTGTGGAAGCGCTTACGGCAAGCCAGGTTTCCGCCTCCACCAGCAATCGCAATTCGACGATCGATTCGGCTATCACCGCATTGCCGTTTAATAGCCTTCAAGGGCTAGGTAAGCTGGGCATAGGCGCCAAAACCAACAACGACTTCTCGGGCAAGGGTGGCACCCAATCCGCGAATACCTTTTCCGGCTCCATTACGACAACCGTCATTGAAGTCATGCCCAACGGACATCTGGTAGTAGCTGGCGAAAAACAGATAGGAGTGAACCAAAATGTGGACGTACTGCGGTTCTCAGGAACGGTAGACCCACGCCTAGTGCAACCAGGCAGCATCATTAGCTCGACCCAGGTTGCCAACGTAAGGGTTGAATCGCGTGGACGTGGCGCCCAGGGCGAGGCGCAGACAGTTGGCTGGCTTTCCAGGTTCTTTTTAAGCCTTCATCCTTTCTAAAGTTATCCAGAATAGTGCCGAGGGGTAACAGATCCACCCGGGTCTACCCACTAACCAACTCTGCACATGACACCCTGGACCACACCGGCAAAAACCACGAGGCTCAAGCTACTGGGTCAAGCTTGCGTGACCCTTGGCCTAGCAGCCCTATTAGGAGCCACCAGCGTAGCCCACGCCATGCGGATAAAAGAGGTGGCCAGCGTCGAAGGTGTTCGCAGCAACCAGTTGACCGGCTTTGGCCTGGTCGTCGGACTAGACGGCACAGGCGACCAAACCACCCAAATGCCCTATACCACCCAGGGTCTCAGCAACTACCTGCAACAAATGGGCATATCACTGACCGCTGTCACGCTGGCCCAGTTGCAGATGAAAAACGTGGCTGCCGTGCTGGTCACCGCCCAACTCCCTGCTTTTGCGCGCCCAGGGCAAATGCTCGATGTCAATGTATCTTCGGTTGGCAACGCCAAATCGTTAAAGGGCGGTATGCTGATTGCGTCACCCCTCAGAGGGGCAGACGGAGAGATATACGCGCTGGCTCAGGGCAATTTGATTGTGGCGGGCGCGGGTGCTGCAGCCGGCGGCAGCAAAGTAACCGTCAACCACCTTAGCGCAGGGCGCATCCCAGACGGTGCCCAGGTCGAGCGCGCCGTGCCGACCGCACTGCAAGAAGGCTCGACCATCAATTTGAGCCTCAACGCGTCCGACTTTCAAACCGCGCGCAAGGTTGCCACGGCTATCAACACGCAATTTGGGCCCGGCGTAGCGCAAGCGCTTGATGGCCGCACCGTACAGGTCAAGGCGCCCATGAATGCCAACGACCGCATCAACTTCCTGGCTGAAATGGAAGAGCTGCCGGTGCAAAACTCGGTTGCAGCTGCCAGGGTCATCATCAATGCACGTACCGGCTCTATCGTGCTCAACCAGGCCGTATCTTTGGGTGCCTGCGCCATTGCACACGGCAACTTGTCCATCAGTATCTCGTCCGCTCCGGTCGTCAGCCAGCCTAACGCACTGTCTACCGGTGGACAAACGGTAGTGACTGACAAGGCCAATATCGAGATCAAGCAAGAAGCAGGCAAACTCATCCAGCTACCCGCGGCGGCCCAACTGGCCGACGTGGTGAAGGCACTCAATTCGCTCGGAGCAACACCCCAGGACCTGCTGGCCATTTTGCAAGCCATCAAGTCGGCAGGCGCCTTGAATGCGGAGCTGGAGGTCATCTAATATGGGCTACGGATCCATTTCGCCATCGAACGCGCAGTCACTTGCAGCTGACGCCCAGTCCCTGGGCAACCTGAAAATGGAAGCCGGCAAAAACACGCCAGCCTCCATCAAGGAAACAGCCAAACAGTTCGAATCATTGTTCATGCGCGAACTGATGAAGAGCATGCGAGAAGCCACCATGAAATCGGGCATGCTCGACAGCGCCGGCGCCGACTTGGGTACCGACCTGTTGGACCAACAGTTCGCAGTGCAAATGTCCGGACAGCCGGGCGGACTGTCTGACATGATCGCTCTGCAGCTAACGCGCCAGATGGCCGGTACGACCAAGGATGCTACAGCGGTCACAGGCGGGCATTCCAGCGCCCCGGTTGGCGCCACGAAGTCTGCCAAATTCGCAGCCCCGTTGGCCCCGACGCCCGCCGTTGGCAAGACGGCCCGCGCGCCCACCGAGAACCAATCCACCTTTGTACATCAGCACTCCAATGTAGCCAGCGAAGTCGAAAAGACGACTGGCATTCCCGCCAGCTTCATGCTGGGTCAGGCGGGCCATGAAACCGGGTGGGGCAAATTCGAAATCAAACACAAGGGCGGTGCTTCGTCGCATAATCTTTTTGGTATCAAGGCCGGTCCGGGTTGGACCGGCAAGGTGGCCGAAGTGACCACGACCGAATTTGTCGATGGTGTGGCCACTAAGAAGCTGGCGAAATTCCGCGCCTATGACTCCTATGCGGATGCCTTCAAGGACTATGCACGCATGATCACCGAGAGCCCACGTTACGCCAAGGCGAAGGCCCTGACCCAGACGGGTGGGTCGGCCCAATCCTTTGCCAGCGGTCTGCAGAAAGCGGGCTACGCGACGGACCCAGATTACGCCGCCAAGCTCAGCCGTGCCATCAACACTACGCTGCAAATCCGGCGCGCGCAAGCCTGATCAGGACACACTATGAGCATCCTCAATATCGGAGTCCAGGCACTGCAGGCCAATCAGGTGGCACTCCAAACGGCCGGACACAACATTGCCAATGTCAACACGCCGGGGTATTCGCGCCAAAGAGTCGTCATGGAGACCAATGGCGGTCAGTTTACTGGTGGTGGCTATATTGGCAAAGGTGTCAATATCCAGACCATCCAACGCAATTTCAGCGCGTTTTTGACGCGCCAGGCGACGGTGGCAGGAGCCACCCAGTCTGCTGACACGGTCCGTGCCGATAAGCTGAAGTTGCTCGAAGGCCTGTTTCCCGGCGGTGCCAGTGGACTGGGTGCATCCATCAACGACATGATGAACGCATTTTCAGACGTCGCCAGCGCCCCTACTGACCTCACGGCCCGAACCGTGGCGCTGACACGCGTAGACGAAACCGCCTCGAGAATGCGGTCTGCCTCCATGCAACTCGACGACCTGCAGGCGGGCGTCACGCAAGAGCTCAAACAAAAAGCTACTGCCATCAACAGCCTCGCGCAAAGCATCGCCGGGGCAAACGCCGAGATTGCACGCGCTAACGGTTCCGGGCAACCGCCCAACGACCTGCTTGACCAGCGCGACCAACTGATTCGCGATCTCAACCAATATGTGCAAACGACATCCATTGCAGCCGACGATGGCACGGTAGGTGTATTCATCGGGGGTAGCCAGGCCCTGGTTTTGGGCAGCACAGCTTCGACTGTATCCATCGTGAGTGACGATTTTGGTCAGCCCAACGCCAAGCTGGCAATCAACCGCAACGGCGTGGCGATCACGCTGAACGAGAATACGCTTGGCGGCGGCGAGGTTTCGGGTTTGCTTCGGTTTCAAAATACCGATCTCGTGGAAGGTCGCAATTTGCTCGGTCGTCTTACCATGGCCATCACAGATTCCGTCAACACCCAACACCAACTGGGGCTCGACCTGAACGGCAATCCAGGCGGAAACCTGCTAACGCCTATCACCGCGTCGAGCTTCAAAGTGGTGGCGTCCAATTCGCCCGCCAATGCGGGTACCGCCACATTGACCCTTGGAATCAGCAACAGCACCCAATTTGCCGCGTCGGATTACGAGATGGCTTTTAACACTCCCACATCGGGGACCATTACCCGGCGGTCGGATGGGGTCGTTATTTCCTTTCCCCAAGTCCCTCCCACGACCCTGCCGATATTGGCAGTGATAGACGGGATCAGCATTACTCAGGGCGGCGGTGCAGCCGTTGCAGGCGACCGCTTCTTGTTGAAACCCTTTAGCACCCCGGCCGCCAATATCACGCGCCAGTTTTCAACTCCGCAGGCTTTGGCGGTGGCGAGCCCGGTTGTGGGTCAAATGGGCAACAACAACACCGGAAGCCTGCAGCAAGTCGCATTGGTTGCCCGGACCAATCCGCCATCAGTGACTCCGGTCGTCTTGACGTTCACTGGGCCCAATGCGTATACCCGTAGCGACGAATTGCCTATCCCCAACGCAACGTCTTTCGCCTATACATCCGGTACGCCCATTGAAGGCACCGTACCCGCAACAACACCTCTTTCACAATGGTCTGTGACGTTGCAAGGCGCTCCCAAAGCGGGCGACACTTATACGGTCAACAACACCATGACTTTGTCGGCGACCGGCAAAATTAATTACAAGCTCAATTCCGGCAATGCCACCGCCATGATGAACCTGCGCGACGTGGCCATGTTCGATGGTGCGGCCTTGACCGACGGCTATGCCGGACTGATTTCGCAAATTGGAATTCGTGCACAGAGCGCCACCTACGCAACCCAGGTTTCGACCACCATTGCAACCAATCTGGAGAAGGACCGTGCTGGCGTGTCTGGCGTAAACCTGGACGAAGAGGCTGCAAAATTGCTGCAATACCAGCAGGCCTACCAGGCGGCGGCCAAGACGATCCAGATTGCCCAAAGTATTTTCGAAACCCTTATTCAGGGACTGGGCCGCTAACGCGGCAGAACCAGGAGCAAGCATATGTCCACCGCTTCGTTTTCACGCTTAGGTTCTGCCAATACCTATGACATTGCGCGCAGCAACCTTATAGGTCGCCAGACCGCATTGGCCAACCTGCAAGAGCATTTGACTTCGGGTAAAAGGGTGGACACGGCCAGTGACGACCCTACTGCAGCCGCTGCGGCCGAACGCGCGCTGAACCGCATTGGGCGTATCCAAACCGACCAGCGCGCGCTGGAAGCCCAGCGCAGCTCCATTACACAAGCCGAGACCACCTTGGGTGACGTGAACGACACATTGCAAAACATTCGCGAACTTGTCGTCAGTGCGGGCAATGGCTCCTTCTCGTCGCCCGAGCGCAAGATCATTGCCGGGCAACTGAGCGGTTTGCGCGATCAGGTATTTGCCTTGGCCAACCGCAAAGATATCAATGGACTGCCACTGTTTGGTGCGCTGGCCAGTGCACTGACGCCGTTTGCAGGACCTCTTGCCACGGCGCCGGATTACACATTCAACGGGTTGCCCGGACAGACTGCAAGCACCGACGTAGCCATACCGTTTTCACTCGATGGCGATGCAGCTTTCATGCACCAGCCCGCACGGGATGGCTCGTTCAACGCTATCGTTAGCACCATCCCCACCACTCGCACGCTGACAACAGATAACGTGCTTGTCTCCAACCCTGCTGTGGTGAGTGCCAACGCTACACAAGCGAGCATCGCCACAGGCATACCCAACAGTTTCCCGAAGTATGTTGTGCAATTTACCGCTGTGGACTCTACGACAGTGCCAGGAACGACCACGGCTACGTACAGCGTCACCGAAACTCCAGCGGTATCCGTCCCGGCGGTCGCGCCAGTAACACTCAGCTACCCCTCCAACAGCGCCGCGCCGATCACGGGTATTCCTGGGCTTTCCTTCTCTGTGAGTGGAACCCCCGCCGTAGGTGACACCATCACTATCAATTCGAACCCAAGCATCTTCAGCGTGATCGACAACGCCATCCGGGATATTGGCGGCGCGACAAACAACAACGCAGCCCTCCAAGCAGTAAGACAGGCGCTGGGCAATTTGGACATCGGCATGAACCGCGTATCAGCCATTCGTGGTCAAGCCGGTGACTTGCTAAACCGCGCTGACGATATCACTACGAACCAGGGAAAGCGTAGCATCCAGATGGAGTCCGACCGCTCCCGCGCGGAGGACCTGGACATGATCAAAGGCATATCCGACTTCCAAAACCAGCAAACGGGTTACCAAGCTGCGCTGCAGTCGTACGCACAGATCCAGAAGCTCTCGCTGTTCAATTACATCGGTTGAGGCAGGCGCGCAAGGAGCCCGTTGGCAACATGACCCCATCGGTTCTTGGCAGCGTCACCCTCGGCTATGAACTGATCTGGAACCAGAACCGTCGCTGCTGCGGCGTGCGCCTCTTTGTAGATGCAGACTGGCACAGCGCCGTGGACACCTCTCAACTTGTTGCAGCCATCACCTCGTTCTGGCCAGATGCAGGGCCAAGGCTCTTGCTCAGCGTGCGCGACCCATCGCTGTTAAGTAGCCTGTTGGACCACGCACCGGTGGGCGATGTGTGGGTAGAAGTGGCAGACCACCATCTCTATGACGCGCCGCTTGCTAACCGTGTGCGCAAAGCGCGCGCACGCGGGCTTTCGATGGTCTGGAGTGGTGAGGCGGGCGTTGCCCCAGACGCAAGCATTGCAGACGCATTTCATAAGACCTTGCGCGCGCTGACGCCGATGGAGGCCCTGGGTGCATTGCGCGCATCGCTACGCAAGCGCCAAGAAGGCGGCGGGGGGGCACCGCCGTCCAGTCAAAGTCCGATTGTTGCGGGCAGCCTCTACCAAGGCTTGGCCAGCCAAGCGCTAGTCGAACATGCGCTAGATCGCCACGGCGCATGGGCAGTCGTCGGCTGGCCGCAAGAAGAGATTTTGTATGCCTACCGCTTTCGCCAAATTCAGCCTTCGCGCAAAGTGCTGAGGGCGCTGATCAAGTCCATTGAGGACGACGCATCGCTTGATGTTTTAGAGCACCACATGGGTGACGATCCGCTACTGGTCTATCGCTTTTTGCGCTACGCCAACTCGGCCCACTTGGGTGCCCGCTGCGAAATGCACAGCGTGCGCGAAGGACTGATGATCATGGGATACAGCAAGCTGCGCATGTGGTTGATGGAGCAAATCCCCCATGCCAGCGAAGATCGTAACTTGGACCCCATACGCTTCGCGATGGTGCTGCGCGCGCGCGCCATGGAGCACCTTGCCGATGCTGGAATCGAAGACGCATTGCGGCGTGAGGTCTTCCAGTGCGGTATCTTTTCACAACTTGATCTGCTGCTAGGCGAATCCCTTGGCGCGGCCATCCACCATTTGCCGCTGCCCGGCCGAATTGCCTCGGCCGTCGTCGGCCAGACCGGGCCGTATGCGCCGTGGCTGGAAGTTGCCAGCGCACTTGAGTCCAGCAATACCCGGATGATTCGGGAGGTGTGCAATGCGCACAAAATGCCGGCCGATGAAGTCAACCGTGCGCTACTGCATACCTTAGCGACGATATAACCGTAGGGTCAAAGACATCGTGTCCAGATACTTGGAGAATCACTTCTCCATCTAGGCGCGCAGCGGTGTAGTCGCCTTCGTTACGCGTCTTCCAAAAAGAAACGAGCGCCCGAGCCGCCGCGTAAAGACACCCGCCGCAATAGCTCACGTGCAAGTGGCTTAAGTCTGACTGATTCCTCAACTACTGAATCGCCCGGTCGAACTCCGTGCGGGAGACAAACATGTCACCGTCCGCATCGAAAGTTTCAAACATGGCAACCAAGCCTGGTACGCCTTCGGCTTCTAACTTGCTCAATTTGCCGTCCTTGTTGACGTCTGCTTTCACAAAAGCAACCCCCAACCTCGCTTTGCTCACGGCGTCTGCCGATCCAAAGTCCATCTCGGTCGCGGGTGACTCCGCCCAGACCGAAGCAGTTGCCGACAAAATGGAAATGGCGCCAGCTAACAAAATGCGGCTTCTAATAGTCATGTGAGACGAACATTCAAAATGGGAAGGCTGGCATTTTACCCCTGCACCGGCTCGCCATCCACGTTCTTACCTGACGTTACCGAATTGACGCATTGCTTCCCTGACGGGCGCTGGGCTTTCAATCGATCCATTGATACGGAGCAAGTGGCACTGCATAGCGTAGTTCGTTGCCCACTCACTGCTCAGCCCGCAATCGCTCAAACGTACCCCAAAACTGCGCGTCTTGCGTGGTAGCAAAGTTGATACGCATCAGCGTGCTGGGCTGGCGTTCGGCGTGGAACAGTGCGCCAGGCGCTAGCAAGTAGCCAACGTCCAGCATGCGCTGCGACAGTGCGTCGGTGTCTACGCCTGTCTCCACCCAACCAAACAGCCCCGCCGGTGGCGTGGCGAAGCTGCAGCCGTGGGTCAGCGCCAGTTGCACGCTGCGGCTGCGGGCCAGGTCCAGCCGGGTCCGAATGCGCTCCGCATGCCGGCGCAACTGGCCTTGGTCTATGCACCAAGCCAAAGCCTTTTCCAGCAATGCCGGTGTCGTCAGCGTGGCCAGTAGTTTGGTGTCTACAAATGCCTCGACCAAGGCTGCGGGTGCGGCCAAAAACCCCACTCGCCAACCCGGCGCCAAAATCTTGGCAAAGCCGCTGACATATATGGTGCGCTGCAGGCCGTCCAGCGCGCAGAGGCGGGTGGCGTGATCTGGTGCGATATGGCTGTAGGTGTCGTCCTCCACGATGTGAAAGTTGTGCGCATTGGCCAACTGCAGTAGCCGGTGGGCACTGCCCGGTGTCAGACAATATCCGGTGGGGTTGTGGAACACGCTGACGCTGACAAACAGCTTCGGTGCATGCAGCTCGCAATAGCGCGCCATGACGTCCAGGTCCGGCCCATCGGCACGGCGCGGCACCGGCAGTATGCGCATGCCCAAGGCCGCCAGACGCGCGAACTCTATGGCCCAACCGGGCTCTTCCACCATCACGTAGTCGCCCGCACGCAGCAGCGTGCGGCTGACGATGTCCAGCGCATGAGTGGCACCCACCGTCGTGACAATTTGGTTGGGGGCAGCATGCACGTTGTAGGCTGCCAGCTTTTGCGACAAGGCAAGGCGCAGACCGCTATCACCGGCCGGCTCTCCATATTGCAGCGAAAAAGATTGCAGCACCCGGTTGCCGGTGACCTTGCGCACGGCAGATGCCATGAAGCTGGTCTCCAGCCAATCCGGCGGGAACACGCCCATGCCCGGTTGCGGCTTGTCAGCGCTGCCCTGGAACATGCCGCGTATCAGCGCCGTGGCGTTGACCGGAACGTGCTGCGCCTGAAAACTGCCGACGACACTGCGCTTTGCTCCTAAAACAGGAGCGGCATACGCACTATTGTCGAGGCCTACAGCCGATTCTCTTACATAGAACCCCCGGTTCTTGCGGGCCTCTACCAGCCCTTGGGCCAGCAACTGGTCATACGCCGCCACCACAGTCGATGGGCTGACGCCCTGCTGCTGCGCACACTGGCGCACCGAGGGCAGGCGCGCGCCGGGTGCCAGCAGCCGCGTGCGGATGCGCTCGGCAAAGCGGTTACACAACTGCTCGGCAAGCGATTGGGATGCGGTCTTCATCAGCATAGTGCGCGCCTCGTGCGAAGGGGTGGTGGGGGCCGACGGTCTGTGTCGTCACCATCAGCAATACAGTTCAAACCAATGACCTCGGAACTGTACTGGTAGTGTGCTGACTTCAACTATAAAGTGTGGTGCATGACTTGGCAAGAATTTACGGCTTTATTGGTGTTGGCCACGGCGATGAGTTTCACGCCGGGGCCCAACACCACCTTGTCCACGGCACTAGCAGCCAATGGTGGCCTGCGCCGTGCCATGCCGTTTGTGTGTGCCGTTCCATTGGGCTGGAGCGCGTTGCTGCTGCTCTGCGCACTGGGCCTGGGTGCCTTGCTGCTGGCCGTACCCATGTTGGCGTTGGCCGTGAAACTGGTGGGCGTGGCCTACCTGCTGTGGATGGCGTTCAAGCTGAGCCAATCCCGCCAACTGGGTGAGGCCGATGCCGCACGGCTGCAAGTGGGTTTCTGGCAAGGCGTGGCGCTGCAATTCGTCAATATCAAGGCCTGGATGTTGGCCTTGGCCATCGTCAGCGGATGGGTTGCCGGGCACGCCGATACCGCACAACGACTTGCGGTGGTGGTGCCCACCATGCTGGTCTTCGCCTTTGCCAGCAATATCCTGTACGCCACGCTGGGTTCGCTGCTGCGAAACTGGCTGCGCGGGCCGCAGGGCACGGGGCGGCGTTTGCTGGGGTTTAACCGCATCATGGCCTTGGTGCTACTGGTCACCGCTTTGTGGATGCTGACCGTATGACCACCCACCACACGCCGCGCCAGATTACCCAAGGCCTGTGGTTGGGTCTGCTGGGCATCGTCATCTTCTCGGTAACCTTGCCGATGACCCGCATGGCCGTGGGCACAGCGGAGGCGCCGCAAATGTCCGGCCTCTTCATTGCCATGGGCCGTGCCGTCGTGGCTGCCGCGTTGTCGGCAGGATTTCTGCTGCTGACCCGGGCACCCTTGCCGAGCCGTGCCGACTGGCTGCCACTGGCCATCACTGCGGGTGGCGTGGTGTTTGGTTTCCCGTTGTTTACGTCCATTGCCATGCGCTATGTAGAGGCCATGCATGCCAGCGTGATCGTCGGTGTGTTGCCGCTCGCCACCGCTGCCGTGGGCGCGCTGCTGCACCGCCAGCGCCCTTCTACCGGTTTCTGGTTGTGTGCGGCGCTGGGCAGTGCTCTGGTCGCAGTGTTTGCCGTGATGCACGGTGGCCCAACCCATGCAGCCGCAACCACTGGCGTCTCGGTCCACAGCGCCGACCTGCTGCTAGTGGCCGCCATGCTGTGCGCCGCCGTGGGCTATGGCTATGGCGGTCGGCTGTCCCAGCGCATGCAGGCCGAGCACGTAATTTGCTGGGCCTTGGTCATGGCCCTGCCCCTCACGCTACCACTGGCGGTCTATAGCTTGCCCCCCGCCCCGCTGCAAAGCAGCGCCTGGTGGGGCTTTGCCTATGTAGCCGTGTTCTCGATGTGGCTGGGTTTTTTTGCCTGGTACCGTGGCCTGGCGCTGGGCGGCACGGTGCGGGTCAGCCAGGTGCAGTTGGTGCAACCCTTTTTGAGCATGCTGATGGCCGTGCCGTTGTTGGGCGAGAAGCTCGATGCCGTGACGGTTGGCTTTGGTGTGGCCGTGATCGCCACCGTGTTCATGGGCAAGAAAATGCCGGTGTCCCGACCGACAATCATCGTTGCAAAAGCCAGCAGCCTCCAAGCGCACAATTCATAACAACCCACAAAAGAGACCCATCCCATGAAACCAAACGACCTCCCCACCAGCACCCCCTGGACCATGGCACGCCGCGCTGCGCGCATGAACCCTTCCGTGATCCGCGAGATCCTCAAGGTCACCGAGAAGCCCGGCATCATCAGCTTTGCCGGCGGTCTGCCCTCCAGCAAGACATTCCCCGTGTCGGAATTCACCGCCGCCTGCACCCAGGTGCTGACCCATGACGCACAAGCTGCACTGCAATACGCTGCCAGCGAGGGCTTTGCACCGCTGCGCGAAATGGTCGCCGCCCGCCTGCCGTGGAATGTGGACCCGGCACAGATCCTGATCACCACCGGCTCGCAACAAGGCCTGGACCTGGTCGCCAAGATCCTGATCGACGCCGATAGCCGCGTGCTGGTCGAGACCCCCACCTACCTGGGCGCACTGCAAGCCTTCACGCCGATGGAACCCGAAGTGGTCAGCGTCGGCAGTGACGACGAAGGTGTGGATATTGCCGACTTGGCCAGCAAGGTTGGCACCGGCGCCAACAAGGCCCGCTTCCTCTACGTCTTGCCCAATTTCCAGAACCCTACCGGCCGCACGATGACTGAGGCACGCCGTGCCGCGCTGGTGGCCAAGGCCGCCGAGCTGGGCCTGCCGTTGATCGAAGACAACCCGTACGGCGACCTGTGGTTTGACGCCGAGCCGCCCGCGCCGTTGACATCGCGCAACCCCGAAGGCTGCATCTACCTGGGCTCGTTCTCCAAGGTGCTGGCGCCCGGTCTGCGCTTGGGCTTTATCGTCGCACCCAAGGTGATGTACCCCAAGTTGCTGCAAGCCAAACAGGCCGCCGATTTGCACAGCCCGGGCTTTAACCAGCGCATGATTGCCGAGGTCATGAAAGACGGTTTTCTGGACCGCCACATCCCCACCATTCGCGCCCTGTACAAAGCCCAGCGCGACGCTATGCTGGAAGCGCTGAAGAAAGATATGCCTAGCGACGTGACCTGGAATTCTCCCGACGGCGGCATGTTCCTGTGGGCACGATTGCCCGAAGGCATGAGTGCGCAAGCGCTGTTGCCCATCGCCGTGGACAAGGGCGTGGCTTTTGTACCCGGCGCAGCCTTCTACAACGACCATGCCGACCCGCGCACCATGCGCTTGTCGTTTGTGACGCCCAATGTGGACGAAATCCGCACCGGCGTGGCCGCTCTGGCCGCCGCCATCCTGGAACAC
>JBBQBG010000050.1:0-18388 GCA_038317285.1 Burkholderiales bacterium
TTATCCACCCGGACTTCATCGATGTTTTCAACGCCTTTGGAGACCAAGATACGTTTGGCCTGCACGCAATACGGGCAAAACGCAGTGGTGTACATTTTTACGGATTGCACGGCATCAGGCCTTTTCAATGGGTAAATTGGCCGCTTTCCAGCTGGCCATGCCACCACCCAGGGCCTGGGCTTGCTCGTAACCCAATTTCTTCGCAATGGCCACCGCGCGCCCCGAACGTGCGCCGGACTGGCAGACCAGGATCAGAGGTACTGATTTATTCTTGACTGATGCGGAAAGTTTGCTTTCCAGATCCGCCAGCGGGACATTCTTGGCGCCGCCCACATGGCCAGCCGCAAATTCCGCGGGCTCGCACACGTCAACGACCACGGCCTTTTCGCGGTTGATCAGGTGCACGGCGCCAGCCGGGTCAAGGCCAGCGACCGAGGCACTTTGGATCACGGGCCACAACAGCATCGAGCCTGATGCAACGGCCACGGCAATCAACATCCAGTTATCGAGAAAGAATTTCACTTTATTCCTTGTAAGTTAGCGAGTGTTCAACTCGCCATTTTAGAATGCTGGATGTTTTGCTGCCCGGCAGCACTTTGAACGCCCCTTTCCATCCCCGTTACTACCGCCTGCACCATGTACAAACTCGTTCTCGTTCGCCACGGCGAATCCACCTGGAACCTGGACAACCGCTTCACCGGATGGACCGACGTAGACCTCACCCCTACCGGCGTAGAACAAGCCAAGAATGCCGGTCGACTGCTCAAGGCCGAAGGCTACGAGTTTGATGTGGCCTACACCAGCGTCCTCAAGCGCGCCACGCGCACGCTGTGGCACTGCCTGGACGAAATGGACCGTACCTGGTTGCCCGTGGTGCATTCCTGGCGCCTCAACGAGCGCCACTATGGGGCACTGCAGGGCCTGAACAAGACCGATATGGCCAAGCAGTACGGCGATGCCCAGGTGTTGCAATGGCGCCGAAGTTACGACACCCCTCCGCCCGCGCTGGAACCCACCGATGCCCGCAGCGAACGCGGCGATCTGCGCTACGCCAAACTAGACCCCAGCCAGGTCCCACTGACCGAATGCCTCAAAGATACGGTCGCACGCGTGATGCCGTTCTGGAACGAGTCCATGGCTCCCGCGATTGAAAGCGGCGAGCGCATCCTGGTGGCGGCACACGGCAATTCGATACGGGCTTTGGTCAAGTACCTGGACAACATCGGTGACGATGACATCGTGGGTGTGAATATTCCCAATGGCATTCCGCTGGTGTACGAACTGGACGCCAACTTAAAACCGATTCGCCACTATTACCTTGGGGACGCAGAAGCCGCCGCCAAGGCCGCTGCGGCTGTGGCGTCACAGGGCAAAGCCTGAGCTTTACGACGCGAAAGGCGGGTTTTGCCCCGCATTTCCCTCGCTTTCAACCACCAACCGAAGGAACTCGCTGCAAGCCAACACCTCCAAGGTGTATATTGAAGCGGCACTGGAAAACATATGGGTCAAAAACTGAAAATTGCAGGTTGGATTGGTTTGGGCGTGATGGCAGGCGCGCTGACGACGGTGTCTTTGCAGACGGTGGCACGCAGCACGCTGGCGCCGCTCCCGTTAGAAGAATTGCAACAGCTAGCCGCCGTATTTGGCATGGTCAAAAGCGACTATGTGGAGCCGGTCGATGAGAAAAAACTGATCACTGAAGCCATAGCCGGCATGGTGTCCAGCCTGGACCCGCACTCCCAGTATTTTGACAAAAAGTCATACAAGGAATTCAAGGAAGGCACCTCAGGGCGATTCGTCGGCGTGGGCATTGAAATCACCCAGGAAGATGGCTTGGTCAAGGTGGTCTCTCCGATAGAGGGTTCCCCCGCCTTTCGAGCCGGCATCAAGCCCAATGATTTAATCACCCGCATAGACGAAACCGCCGTTAAGGGACTATCCCTTAACGAAGCCGTCAAACGCATGCGGGGCGAGCCCAACACCAAGGTGGTTCTGACAATCTTCCGCAAAGAGGAGAACCGAACTTTCCCCGTCGACATTGTTCGTGAAGAAATCAAGCAGCAGTCGGTGCGCGGCAAGATTGTCGAACCCGGTTATGGCTGGATTCGCGTGAGCCAGTTCCAGGAACAAACCGTCGACGATTTCGCCAGGAAATTGGACGAAATCTATAAACAGGACCCCCATCTGAAGGGCTTGGTGTTGGATCTGCGCAATGACCCTGGCGGACTGCTCAATGCAGCCGTCGCAGTGTCGGCCACCTTCTTGCCTGAGAGTGTGACGGTCGTTTCCACCAATGGCCAGACGGCGGACAGCAAGCAGATTCTCAAAGCGACGGTGCGCGATTATTTGGGGCGTGACGGCAATGACCCGCTCAAGAAACTCCCGGCGGCCCTGAAGAAGGTTCCGCTGGTGGTGCTGGTTAATGAGGGCTCGGCCTCTGCCAGCGAAATCGTCGCCGGCGCTTTACAAGACCACAAGCGCGCCACGTTGATGGGTAGCCAGACTTTTGGCAAGGGCTCGGTCCAGACTTTCCGGCCCTTGGGGCCGGATACTGGGCTGAAGATCACGACATCTCGCTACTACACCCCCAGCGGGAAGTCCATTCAGGCCAAAGGCATCGTGCCGGACGTGATGATCGACGATACCGAGGAAGGTAGCCCCTACGCGGCGCTGCGCACCCGTGAAGCAGACCTGGGAAAGCACCTGACCAGTGGGCAGGGTGAAGAAGTCAAGAACGCCGTACGAGAGAAGGCACGCGATGAGGCCCTGAAACGGCTTGAGGAAGAGTCGCGAAAACCAAACTCCGAGCGGCGTCCACCGGAATTTGGCTCTGAAAAAGACTTCCAGTTGCTGCAAGCGCTGAACCAACTCAAAGGACGACCGGTTCTGGTCAGCAAGACCCTGGTGGAACGCAAGGAAGAAGATACAAAAGACAATTGATCTCGCGCGCCATGGACGACACGCAATTGTTGCGCTACTCGCGCCATATCCTGCTCGATGAGATTGGAGTCGAGGGCCAGGAACGCATCATGCAGGGGCGTGCACTGATCATCGGTGTGGGCGGACTGGGCTCTCCGGCTGCACTGTATTTGGCCACGGCAGGAATCGGGCATCTGACCTTGGTTGACCACGACACGGTAGACCTGACAAACTTGCAACGCCAGATTGTCCACACCCAAGCGCGAGTCGGCCAACCCAAGGTGGAGTCAGCTGGTCAAGCGTTGCTCGCCATTAACCCCGAACTCAAAATTACCACTTTGGCTGAGCGTGCAAACGAAGCGCGACTGGACATCCTGGTGGCAGATGCCGATGTGGTGCTGGACTGCAGTGACAATTTTGCAACCCGCCATGCACTCAACGCAGCCTGCGTGCGCCATGGGGTGCCATTGGTTTCCGGTGCGGCCATCCGCTTCGATGGGCAGTTGGCGGTCTACAACGCTCAAGACCCGCTGTCGCCCTGCTACGCATGCGTGTTCCCACCCGATGCCGATTTTGAAGAGACGCGTTGCGCGACTATGGGAGTTTTTGCTCCACTGGTCGGGATCATCGGCAGTATGCAGGCCGCTGAAGCGCTCAAGCTGCTCAGTGGTGCGGGTAAGTCTGCCATGGGCAGGCTGCTGATGCTGGATGGTCGCGACATGACCTGGAGCGACATTCGCTTAGCGCGCAATCCCGACTGCCCAATATGTGGAACCCAGCGCCAACACCTGTCCTGAGCGTTAAATGCAGAGTTTAGGCTAGCGCCACAATTGCTCGGTAAAGCGGTGGCAACTCTGACACAGAGGAGCCGCTTTGCGTGACACCATCAACCCAGTTCCTGTTATGCTTTCACTGCAAAGCTCCAACTTCTACAGTGGCAACCCCAACGTCCCCTTCAACCTTTGAATTGCAGCAATTGCGATTGGATGATGCGCGCGCTTTGCTGGACCATGCCATGCTGGGGGCCCTGCCATCGCCCGAAGAGTCGCCATTGGACTACCTGCAAGGCGTCATTGACGGTCTGTGTGAACTGTCGCTCAAAGACCCTCTGACTGGACTTGGCAACCGACGGCACTTCCGTGCGGTACAGGAGCGCACCATTGACGGCGTTGCGCGTTCGGGCGATCCGGCGCTGTTGTTAATGCTCGATATTGACCACTTTAAAAAGGTCAACGACGCCCATGGTCACCAAGCCGGTGACCAGGTCTTGCAGGCTGTGGCCCGATGCGTGGCCAGTTGTGTGCGTCCCATGGATACCGTGGCCCGCTATGGGGGAGAAGAGTTTTCAGTGGTACTTCCCAACTGCCATGCGTCGTATGGCGCTACTGTCGCAGAACGTATCCGGGCGACCGTTGAAGCTCTCGTGATTCCGATTTCAACGGTTTTGTCGCTCAAGATGACGATCAGTGTGGGTGGCGCTTACGCACCAGAGTGGGTGCGTTCAACCGCGGAATTGTGGACGGAGCGTGCTGATGTTCAGCTATACCGGGCCAAAAAAGAAGGTCGTAACCGAGTGTGCCTCGACCACCAACAAGAAATCTTTGTCAGTGCAGAAGAAAAGAATCTCCTATTCGGCCACCTCGCTTTGGGTGACCCGGCATGGATTGAAAGTGTTTCCGGCGAAGCGCCAGGCGGTCTTGCCGCCAGCGCCATGCAAAGGGCGAATTGATGGCTGACATATTAACCCCCCCAATTCCCAGCGAGGCTTCTTCGGCCCTGCCCCTCAGGCCCATCGGCAAAGTGATTGCTGTGACCAGCGGCAAGGGTGGTGTGGGCAAAACTTTTGTATCCGCAAATCTGGCCGCGGCACTGGCTAAACTGGGCCTGCGCGTGTTGGTGCTGGACGCCGATCTGGGGCTGGCCAACCTCGACGTGGTACTTAACCTCTACCCAAAGATCACGCTGCACGATGTATTCACCGGAAAAGCCAAGCTCGAAGAGGCGATCATCCGGGCACCGGGCGGATTCTCCGTGTTGCTGGCTGGTTCGGGCATGGTCGAGTATTCCCGTCTGACCCCTGAAGTGCGCGACGACTTCTTGCGTGTCATGGGCGGGCTCGTTCCGCATTACGACGTGGTCTTGCTGGACACTGGTGCGGGTATATCCGACGTGGTGTTGTTTGCGGTGTCGTTGGCGTCTGAAGTTATCGTTGTGGCAACGCCGGAGCCCACCTCGTTAACCGATGCTTATGCGACGGTCAAGGTACTGGTGGGGCAGCAAAAGCGCCAAACCATACGCATGGTCATCAACCAGACTGCGAGGTTGGGCGATGGCCGAGCCATCACCTTGCAATTGCAGCAGGTGCTCGACCGGTTTGTGCCGACCGAACCCGGTCGCCCCATCAAGCTGGTCCACATGGGCGACATTCCAGCAGACCCTGCCGTGCGCCAAGCCATCATGCGCCGCCAACTGCTGATGCAGGCCACACCCAGTTGCCCGGCCGCGATGGCCATCTCTCAGCTTGCGCTGAAGCTCGAAGAAAGCGTGATCTCCCGCAACAAGTAAGCACATTCCGGCCATCGGGCCTCAAGCTGTCACAATCCAGCCTTCCAACCGATCCATGGATTCGGGCAATCCATAGAGCGGGTCACCTTCAGCATGTCGCTGGTCCGCCCATGCGGCTTGCACGAGACACAGCGCGGCGTCCAGTGCATCACCTTTGGCATCATCTACTAACGCATCACGCTGGGCATGGGTGAGCTTGAGGCGCAGCCCCAAACGTGTCTGACCTCCCTCCAGCCCGGTGACGAGGTCCTTGCGCGCTATCAACCGCTCAGGTGTTTGTTTGGACCGCTCATCACTCTTGTAACTGCGCTGGCCCAGTATTTCGCGTGCCAACAGGCCAGGGTAGGCCTCCAAAGCGATACGCCGGGGTGACACCGTAACGGGTTCCACCACATCAATTGCGGGCATGTGCAAGCCCGGCATTCTGACGCCGGCTGCCAGTAGCCGTGGCACACCCGCATGCAGCATAAAAGCTACCGGAGGATTCACCCACTTCATCGAAGGACTGGAGCCCGCTGGCCGGTCACAAGCACGGTGCGCAAACTTACCCCCCACGGGCCGCGCGTCGCAGAATGCTGCAAAAGCATCGCGGATCTCTGCACGGGTCAACGTGGAGTAGTGCTGTATGCAAGCCTGCCACTCCAAAGGCCAGCCCAGTGCCGCCACTAACTCACGTGGCAACCCGAACGGCAGGTCAAAACCGCCCGTCCAGGCCACAGGTTGTGACAGCCATTGCTCAAAGGCTGCCAGCGAAGGCAATCGCTCCAACCTGTCCAACATCACGACACGCCCGCGTAAACGCCCCCACGCAACGACAATGGGCTTGCTGCGCGTGGGCGCACTAGAAAAATCACAACCAACCAGCATCCGCGCCCTTTCCATTCAGTTGAGGACAGAGCTGCTCTATGTTTCGGTCTGACCCGCAAGACTCAGGATAGCGCCAAAGCCATGACACCCGCGCCAATACAGACTGCGCCAAAGAAGCGCGCGAGCCGGTCGCCCTCACCGAGCAACTGTCCTCCAATCAGGGCCGCGAACAGCATGGACACTTCACGGGCCGGTGCAACATGGCTCATCGGCGCCACCTGCATGGCATACAACACCAGCACGTAAGAGATGGGACTGATAACACCGACAACCGTTGCGTATTTCCACTGAGCCTTCCACATCGACCGCGCCTCGTCCGGCTTACGAAACAGCGCGGGCACAAGGAATGCCAAGCGCACAAAATTACCGAAATAGTCGACCAGGATGGGCGACATGAACACCATCTTGACAGCGTAGCCGTCAACCACCGTATAGCTGGCAATGAATACACCCGTCAGCAGACCATACAGCATGCCTTTTCGGACCCGTGCGCGATGGTCCGCGCTGTGCGTATTGCGAAACAGGCCGGGGCCGCCCGCAATCAGGAAGACGCCGATGACAACCGCCACGATGCCGCCAAACCCCAACGCAGAAATATGCTCCCCTAAAAAGAAGATCGCTACCATGGACGAGAGCAAGGGGCCTGAGCCCCGCGCCAAGGGGTAGACGACCGTTAAATCAGCCTTGCGGTAACCGCGCAACAAGATCACGAAATAGATGGTGTGCAGCACACCGCTTGAGGCAACAAGACCCCACTCCAACCGACCCCATGCAGGCACCTGCTGCCAGCCCAGCCACAGGCCCACCGGGGCCCAGAAAACCATCATGACCAGGGAACTGAAGCACGAGAAACGGACATCGCCACCCGCCTTCTTCGCGGCGATATTCCAGCAAGCATGGATTAACCCGGCCAGTATGACCAACGCCAGTGAAGATGCGGGCATGCCCGAACGGCTTTAGGCTCTGCCGATGATGGAGGCTGTGGCCATCAATTCTTCCAGCAGCGCCAAGGACACCTTGCCCGACACCGAATAGGGGTCCAGTTCAGGCTTTTCTGCGTAATTCAACAGGATATAGGTGTTGATCTTGGACATATTGACCTGGCCCATAGTCCAGCCACCAAAACGCCGTTCGGAGATCTCTTCGTAATGCAGCAGCACCACATCCTTATGCCGTGCATCGCGCTGGATGTGGCCGTACAGCTCGCTCACGGGCATGCGGCCGCCTTCTATGGCCTGCAAAAAAATGCCGCCTCCGTAACACAGAATACCGGTGATGCCGCAGGTGGGGTTGTAGTGACGGGCCTGGGTCAATATTGCTTCAATGGCGTCAGCACCGGAATCGACGGCACGACTGGCATACAACAAACGTACCAACATGGATTAGCCTTTCCGTGGGATCAAGGACAAAAACTCGCGCCGCAAATTGGGATCTTTCAGGAACACGCCGCGCATGACCGAGTTGATCATCTTGCTGTCCATGTCTTTCACGCCCCGCCAGGCCATGCAGTAGTGGCTGGCTTCCATGACAATGGCCAGACCATCGGGCTGGGTCTTTTCCTGGATCAGGTCAGCCAATTGCACGACCGCCTCTTCCTGGATCTGGGGTCGCCCCATGATCCACTCGGCCAGGCGCGCATACTTGGAAAGACCGATGACATTGGTGTGCTCGTTGGGCATCACGCCGATCCAGATCTTGCCGATGACGGGGCAAAAATGGTGGCTGCAGGCACTGCGCACGGTGATGGGGCCGACGATCATCAATTCATTCAGATGGCCGACGTTAGGAAATTCGGTGATAGCGGGACATGTGACGTACCGTCCGCGGAACACCTCGTTGAGATACATCTTGGCCACGCGACGCGCCGTGTTGTCGGTGTTGTGGTCATTGACCGTGTCGATGACGAGGCTGTCCAGCACGCCTTGCATCTTTACTTCCACTTCATCCAGCAATTTTTCGAGGTCGGTTGGTGTCACGAACTCCGAAATGTTGTCGTTGGCATGGAAGCGTTTGCGGGCGGCCACGAGGCGTTCGCGGATTTTGACGGAAACAGGAGTTCCCTCATCGGTGTCGGAAGGGTTCATGGTGGACGGTGTTTTCATTAGCATTGCCGGAATACTACCAGCCTTTGACGAGTAGGGTTTTTAGCCGCTAGCCCTCGTGTTAACTGCGTGAGTAGCTATCAATTCAATAGCGACGCCCTGCCAGATAGAGTAGCAAGCGCATCATGCCAAAAGCAAGTCGGTCCAAAAGGCGTTGGCGCAGCGGACGCTGGGCATAGGTCTGGGCCTGGAGTTGCACGCCATGGGATTGCATGGCCGACTCCAGGCAGGTGCGCAATGTCGCAGCAAATTGGGCATCGTCTACCACCACATTGGCTTCTCGCGCCAGCAACAGACTCAATGGGTCCAGATTGGATGAGCCTACGGTGGCCCACTGTCCATCGACCACGGCCACCTTGGCGTGCAAAAAACCCACGGAGTACTCATGGATTTCAACACCGGCAGCCAGCAGCAGGCCCAACACTGGCCGGGCGCCGTGGTACTGCATGAAATATTCATAGCGCCCTTGCAACAACAAACGCACCCGTACACCGCGCTTGGCTGCATGAACCAATGCGCGGCGCAATTTTCCGCCGGGCAAAAAATAAGCGTTGGCGATCAATACCTCGGTGCGGGCTGCCGCGATGGCCTTCAGGTAAGAACGTTCAATGCGCGTGCGGTTGCGAAGATTGTCACGCACAACCAGCATGGCGCGCATGCTCGCGCGCACCGCTTCAACGCGATTGGCCGGAGCGATATCCGCTGCACTTGCCATCCCCTTCGAATCTTTCCAAGTATCCCGTGCGTCCTTGAATTCCAGGTGCCTGAGTTGCTGGGTGATCAACAGCCGGTCCCAGAACTGCACCATGGCGCGATGCACATCTGCCACCAGCGGCCCCTTTACTACCACTGAAAAATCAAATCGTGGCGATTCCAATACGCCATGGCCCGGGTCGAAATAGTCATCGAGTATGTTGATGCCGCCGCAGAACGCGGTGTGGCGGTCGACCACGCACAGTTTTCGGTGCAATCGACGCCAGACCACGGGTACCAGCAAGCCCCAGCGCCCCAGCGGCGAGAACCTGTGCCAGCGCACACCAGCCTCGGTCAGGCGCCCCGCCCACACATCTGGAACACGGGGTGTGCCGATGCCATCCATCAGCAAATATACCGAAACACCCCGCAACGCCGCGCGTTCCAACGCTGCTGCGACCGCTTCGCCCATCACATCAAAATTGAAGATGTAGGTCTCCAATCGCACTTCTTTCGCGCTAGCGTCGATGGCGGCTAGCAGGGCAGGGAAAAACTCAACACCTCCCTGTAACAGTCGAACGTCGTGGCCGTCCTTGAAGTGCAGAGCAGTCACGTGGCGTTCACGGGAAGGTCAAACTCGGCAATCAGTGGAAGATGGTCAGACATGCGCGCCCAGATGCGCCCCCGCGGAACGTGGAGGCTCAAGGGCGTCAACCCTCTGGCATAGACATGGTCCAGTTGCACGACGGGCAGTCGCGAGGGGAAGGTTGCAGCCTTTTGCTGGCTATAAGACGCCAAGCCTGCCGAGCCCATGCTACGCTGCACGCTGCTACCCCAGTCGTTGAAGTCCCCTGCGACCACCAGGGCGGCCTCAGCAGGAATCTCCCGCGCAATGTATTTTTGCAATTGCGCGAGCTGGCGCACACGGCTGGCCTTGATCAAACCCAGGTGCACCACAATCACATGCACTGCGCAACCGTGCACTGTCACTTCGGAGTGCAACAAACCCCGCTGCTCAAATCGGTGGTCGGACATGTCCTCGTGCTGGTGCGAAACCACAGGCCAACGCGACAACATGGCATTGCCATGCTCGCCATGGCGGGTGTGCGCATTCGTGCGGTAGACGGCCGTATAGCCCTCAGGCGCGAGGAATTCAGCCTGTGGCACGTCCGGCCAATGCGCAAAATATTCGGCCTCTCGCCGGTGCATCTTGCGCACCTCTTGCAAGCACACGATATCCGCATCCAGTTGCTCGACTGCGTGACCCAAGTTGTGGATTTCTAGGCGGCGTGCCGGGCCTATGCCTTGCACGCCTTTGTGAATGTTGTAGGTGGCGACCCGAATCAATGCCATGCTTTACCCTCGCTCCCGTACACCGGCAACACCGTTAAACCGGGGAAGCTGCAAAATTGCCTCTGCATTCGACGGTGAAAAACAACGCTCGGCCGCTTGGTGGTATGGCAGCCATTCGTATGCCGTGTGCTCGCGCGAATCGAGTTGTACAGCGCACCGCTCCTGTAATTGAAGGCCAAAAATGCGCTCGGTATTGCGTGAAACACCGGGCGCATAACGGTGCAGCCATTGTGGGTAGATGTCGTAGATATTCTCCAGTTGCCAATCAACCAAGTTGACACTGCCTATAGATCCAGGCGTGCAGATAATGCCAGTTTCCTCGGCGACCTCGCGCGCGGCAGTGAGCGCCCAGCCTTCATCCAAGCTGTCTTTGCTGCCAGTCACCGACTGCCAATACTCCGCGCCCAAGCCATCGCCGTCCGTGCGGCGGAGCACCAAGACATCCAATGCTCTGGTGTAGATGACCACCAGAACGGACTGCGGAATTTTGAATGGTTTTTGCATTAAAAAGGGCACTATAAAAGCGCCCTTTCATTGTGCACTATGCCGTGCAATTCAGCCGACTTTGGCAACCTCTGGCGTGCGCAGGCGGATGTGCAATTCGCGCAGTTGTTTCTCGTCCACGGGGCTTGGGGCCTGTGTCAACAAGCACTGGGCCCGTTGGGTCTTCGGAAAAGCAATCACATCGCGGATGGATTCGGCACCGGTCATCAGCGTCACGATACGGTCCAAGCCAAAGGCCAGCCCACCGTGTGGGGGCGCACCGTATTGCAGCGCGTCCAACAAGAAGCCGAACTTGAGCTGGGCTTCTTCGGGTGTGATCTTGAGTGCGTCGAACACTTTTTGCTGCACATCGGCACGGTGGATACGCACCGAGCCGCCACCCATTTCCCAGCCGTTGAGCACCATGTCATAGCCCTTGGAGATGCACTTCTCGGGGGCTGTAACCATCCAGTCTTCATGGCCGTCTTTGGGTGCGGTAAACGGATGGTGTGTGGCGGTGTAACGCTGGGCTTCTTCGTCGTATTCGAACATCGGAAAATCGACCACCCACATCGGACGCCAACCTTTTTCGAACAGCGCGTTCTTCTTGCCGAAATCGCTGTGTCCGACCTTGAGGCGCAGGGCACCGATAGCGTCGTTGACGATCTTGGCCTTATCCGCGCCGAAGAAAATCAGATCACCATTTTGCGCACCAGAGCGCTCCAGCACAGCCTTCAGGGCCGTGCTGTGAATGTTCTTGACGATAGGGCTTTGCAGGCCGGGCCAAGGCTTCTCTTTAGTGCCTTCGCCCGCCGCAATGTCATTCACACGGATATAGGCCAAGCCCTTGGCGCCGTAGATCTTGACGAACTCGGTGTAGGCATCGATCTCGCCGCGGCTGATGCCGCCGCCTTCCACCGACCCACCAGGTACACGCAAGGCCACCACGCGACCGCCCTTCATAGTGGCGGCGCCGGAGAAGACTTTGAAATCCACGTCGGCCATTACATCGGTCACTTCGGTGAATTCGAGCTTCACACGCAGATCCGGCTTGTCAGAGCCGTAGCGGTGCATGGCTTCCTGGTAACTCATGACCGGGAAATCGCCCAGATCGACCTTTATGGTGTTCTGGAACACGGTCTTGATCATGCCCTGGAAGATGTCGCGGATTTCTTCTTCGCTCAGGAAGGAGGTTTCGATATCGATCTGGGTGAATTCGGGCTGGCGGTCAGCGCGCAGGTCTTCGTCTCGGAAGCACTTGGTGATCTGGTAGTAACGGTCGAACCCGGCAACCATCAACAGTTGTTTGAACAACTGGGGTGACTGCGGCAGCGCGAAGAACATGCCATCGTGCACGCGGCTGGGCACCAGGTAGTCGCGCGCGCCTTCGGGCGTGGACTTGGTAAGCATGGGCGTCTCGATATCGACGAAACCATTGGCGTCCAGGAACTTGCGCACCTCCATGGATACGCGGTAGCGCAGCATCAGGTTGTTTTGCATGTAGGGGCGGCGCAGGTCCAGCACGCGGTGTGTCAAACGGGTGGTTTCCGACAGATTGTCGTCATCCAACTGGAAAGGGGGGGTGACCGAGGGGTTCAGAACCACCAGTTCGTGGCATAACACTTCGATCTTTCCGCTCTTGAGCCCCTCGTTGACCGTGCCCTCTGGACGCGCCCGCACCAGGCCTTTGACCTGGACGCAGAATTCATTGCGCAGGTCTTCAGCAATCGCGAACATGTCGGCACGATCGGGGTCACATACCACCTGGACATAGCCCTCGCGGTCGCGCAAATCAACAAAAATCACGCCGCCGTGGTCACGCCGCCGGTTAACCCAGCCGCAGAGGGAAACAGTTTCGCCCATTTGGGCTTCGGTCACCAGACCGCAATAGTGAGAACGCATGGCCATAGCTGTCTTTCAATGCGCCGCCCAAGGGCGGCGGGTTTCGCAAACTAAGAGGATTTTGGCGCTACTACCTTGGGGGGCAAGTGCGCTGCAGGGGGGACGGAGCCCATAGATATTACGTAGGTGAGTGCTTGATCCACACTCATCTCCAATTCAATCACATCCGCACGCGGCAATATCAGGAAAAAGCCGCTGGTCGGATTGGGTGTGGTCGGGACATACACGCTGACAAAATCAGCACCCAAGTGCGTCGCCACTTCGCCAGTTGGCGTGCCAGTCTGGAATGCAATCGTCCAGCTTCCCGCTCGCGGGTATTGGATCAGCAAGGCCGTACGAAAGGCATTTCCATTGCTGGAAAAGAGGGTGTCGGATACCTTCTTGACGCTGTTATAAATTGACTTGACGATGGGGATGCGGGTGAACAAGCCGTCCCACTGCTTGAGCAGCCACCGGCCAGCGACATTGGATACCAGCGCACCGGTGATGAACATGAAGGCGGCAACGATCAGTACGCCCAGCCCCGGAACACGGCCGAGCTGTCCGGCGGCCTTCCCCATGTTCTCCGGTGCCACCGCGGCAAAGCCGAACAGTACGCCGCCCAGCACACCGTCCAGGGATTTGACCAGCCAAGACAACACCCAGATCGTGATGGCCAGCGGCAACCACACCATCAACCCGGTCAGCATGTATTTCTTGAATGGCACTGGACCCCCCGCTTCGGTGGAAGACAAAATCAGGAACCGGACGGGGTCGTCGTCGCCCCAGCGGATGGTGGTGTTGCGCTCGGCTTAGCTGACTCAGGCTTGGGCGCAGACGCCGCCTCCGTCGTCGCGGGCGCCGAAGCCACTGTACCGCCTTCGACGGAGGCAGTAGTGCCAGGCTGCGCGGTGCCGCCGCCCTTGAAGTCGGTGGCGTACCAGCCGGAACCCTTGAGCTGGAATCCTGCGGCAGTCAGCTGCTTTTTGAATGACGTCTTGGAGCACGCCGGACAAACTTCCAGCGGCGCGTCGGACATTTTCTGCAATACATCCTTGGCAAACCCGCAGGACTCGCATTTATAGGCGTATATAGGCATGGATGGAAAGCTCAGACTTCAAGTTGCAAAGCCTTCAATTATAGGCCGCCGGCTAAAACAGCCTAACCCGTATGACCAATTGCATGACGATCATTCCCAGCGCAAAGCCTATTACGGAATAGACGAGTCCCTGCAAGAGTTTGTTCGTACGGCGCTGCTCGTTCAATAGCTCTTCGATCGCGCGATTGGAGTTGTTCGGGCTTCCGCGCAAAAAATTATGGAGAAGTATGGGCAACTCCGGCAGCAATTTGGCATAGTGCGGAGCCTGTGCCTTGAGCTGATCCAGCAGTTTTTGCGGCCCCACCTGGCCGATCATCCACTGCTCCAGAAACGGCTTGGCGGTTGCCCACAGATCAAGTTCCGGGTCAAGTTCACGCCCCAAACCTTCGATATTGAGCAGGGTTTTCTGCAGCAAAACGAGTTGAGGCTGGATTTCCACGTGGAAGCGGCGCGAAATCTGGAACAAACGCAGCAACACCAGTCCCAGCGATATTTCCTTAAGGGGACGGTCGAAATAGGGTTCGCAAACCGACCGGATACCCGCCTCCAACTCGTCCACCCGGGTCGTGCGAGGTACCCAGCCGGACTCGATGTGCAACTCTGCCACGCGCTTGTAGTCGCGCCGAAAAAAAGCCGAAAAGTTTTGCGCCAGATAGTCTTTATCAGATTCGGTTAGCGTGCCCACAATGCCGAAATCAAGGGAGATATAGCGGCCAAATGTCTCAGGCGCAATGCTGACCTGGATGTTCCCAGGGTGCATGTCGGCATGGAAAAAACCATCCCTAAAGACCTGGGTAAAGAAAATCGTCACGCCATCACGTGCCAGTTTGGGGATATCAACCCCAGCTTCTCGCAGCTTCTCCACCTGGCTTATGGGCACACCGTACATGCGTTCCATCACCATGACCTCGGTGGTGCACAAGTCCCACAGTATTTCTGGGATCATCACCAGTTGCAGGCTCTCCATATTGCGCCGCAATTGCGCTGCACTTGCAGCTTCACGCACGAGGTCCAGCTCATCATGGAGGTGTTTGTCGAATTCGGCGACAACTTCGCGAGGACGCAGGCGTTTGCCGTCGGCGGACGAACCTTCGACCCACCCGGCCATCATGCGCATCAGCCGCAGATCTTTCTCAATGGCGCCCAACATCCCAGGGCGCAACACTTTGACGGCTACTTTTCGCTCTACTCCATTGCGGTCGCGCACCACCGCGAAATGGACCTGTGCGATGGACGCGCTGGCCACCGGTTCATGCTCGAACGACACAAAAATCTCGCTCAAGGGTTTGCGTAACGCTCGCTCAATGGTGGCCACTGCCACTTCGGAGGGAAAAGGTGGCACACGGTCCTGCAGTTTGGCCAATTCATCGGCGATGTCCAGCGGCATGAGGTCGCGACGGGTGGATAGAACCTGGCCGAATTTGACAAAGATTGGACCCAATCGCTCCAGCGCTTCACGCAGGCGCTGACCACGTGGTGCGTCCAGATTTCGCCCAAGCGTCACCAGCCGCGTGACATGCCGCAGCCAGGGCTTGTTCAAGCCGTTCAGGACCAGTTCGTCCAGCCCATAGCGGAACACCACCCAGACGATAAAAAAGCCGCGGTAGAGGCGACTCATGCAGCCGGTCCGTCCGGTGCGCCACGGCCCGCAAACTGCTTGACGGCATGCGCCATGGCCTGCAAAGCCTGCATGAGTCCATGTGCCGGTGCATCCCCCAACAAACGAGCCAAATCTTCTTCCAGATCCCAACGCACATGGTCTATCAGCCAACTAATATCGGCCGCCAATTGCACGTCGCCTTCAATGCGCACGCCAGGCTTGTTGCCGGCCATCAGATTTTGCGCGATCGCCAACGCAGATTCTTCGGTAATGACCAGCGCCAAATCGGCCCGTGCTCCGGAAACCGCGAGGTCGAATAAACCTGCGGGCGTCACCACCACCATGAAGGTCATCTCGCGCCACTGCATGCGCACCACATTGCCTTTTTGTCGTATCAGTCGCTCCATCGCCTGGGGCTCCTGCATCAGCACATGGTTGAGCAGCAGTACGATGCGGTGGTGCAACTCGTCTATAGCCCAGGAAGGCGGCGTGAACGGGAGGCGGAAGTTCTGAAGTAAACCTTGCAGCATGGAAAATGGGGACTGTGTTGCCATGCTGGATTATGGATCACCCCCCCGGGGTTCGCATCGCGTATCGCAGCGGACTCCCACTTGCCCGGGGGCAATACCGGCGGCTCGACGGAGCGAGTTCCGCAGTACTACAGGTTAATCCGCGCGCACAGGGCAGGTTATTGACCTATTGCAGAGCCTGCACGCCGGATACCAGCCATCCACGGCTTCCGCTGACGGGCTTGCTCATGTTCCAGACTTCGCGGAAAGGGCTAGGTCCGGCTGAGGGTTCTTCGCGGATCATGCCAGAGAACTCCACACTGGCCAGGTAGTCGCCACCGGTTTCTTCGATGCCCAGCAGGCGCGCCTCCAGCATCACAACATCGGTGCGGTTGGGGGCAGCCCCGTGTTGCGACTCGCGCTCGGCCAACTGCGCCTGGATTTCGACCAGCATGGTGTCAGTCATCATTGCGCGCAGGGCTGGAATGTCCGACTTGTCCCAAGCAACCTGCAAGGTCACAAAATTGGTCTTGGCAGCGGCCAAAAAGCCGTCACTGTCAAATCCCGCCGGGATGCCCCAGTTCTGCGAACCACTCAATGCCGAGCCGATCATCGAAGCGGAGCCATCAGCATTCGGCGCCTGAAAAGCCATGCTGCTGCGTTCCCAGGGGCGTGCTGAAGCATCGTTGCCCACGTGGTCCGGGCTATAGGGTTTGGAGTCAGCCACTGGAAGCGTGCCAACATTGCCCGCACCCTGAAAAGCAAATGGTCCGGACTGCGGGCTGGCCGATGCTGCGCGGCGGCGCATGAACCAGCCAATACCCATCACCAGCACCATGGCCAGCAGCGCAAACATCAGAAACTGCCCCATACCCGCGCCCAGTCCCAAAGAATGTGCGAGCCAGGCCAGGCCCAAGCCAGCGGCTAGACCGCCCAGCATAGCGCCCCAAGGACGCTTGGCCGCAACCGGTGGTGTTCCCGGAGTGGGTTTGGGCGCGGTGTTGGACATGCCTTGACTGGGCGCTGTCGGTGCGGCAGGTGCGGCCTCGCGTTGCGTGACATTGGATGACTGCTTGCCAATCGACTTACCACCTCCCAAGCGGCGCGCGGCATCGGCGTTGATACTAGAGAGGGCCAGCGCAGTGGCTAAAAGAATTGTCCAGATTTTCATAATGTCTCCAAGGGAACACGGTATGTGGGACGCTTTGTGAACTTCACAAGCCTCTCAGCACTTGATTCCAACATGCAAGGCCACTACTCCGCCCGTCAGGTTGTGATAGTCCACATGGCCGAAACCCCCTTTGTGCATCATGGCTTTCAATTCTGCCTGGCCGGGGTGCATGCGGATGGACTCCGCCAGGTATTGGTAGCTGGAGTCGTCACCCGCCACCAGCTTGCCCAATTTGGGCAGCACCTTAAACGAATACCAGTCGTAAATCTTCTCCAGCGGTGCTGCAACCTTGGAGAACTCCAGTACCAGCAATTTGCCACCCGGCTTGAGGACGCGGTGCATCTCGGCCAGCGCCACATCCTTGTGGGTCATGTTACGCAGGCCAAAGGCGACGCTGACGAGGTTGAAGTAGCTATCGGCAAAGGGCAGCTTTTCAGCATCACACACCAGCGTGGGCAAGGTTACACCCTTGTCGATGAGACGATTGCGCCCGGTGCTCAGCATCGCCTCGTTGATGTCGGTATGAACCACCTGCCCCGTCGCACCGACTTTTTTAGAAAAAGCAAGCGCCAGATCGCCCGTGCCGCCCGCAATATCCAATGCCTTGTCGCCTTCTTGCAAGTTGGCCACCATGACCGTGTAGGCCTTCCAGGCGCGGTGCAGGCCCATCGACATGAGATCGTTCATCACGTCATATTTGGGCGCAACCGAGTCAAAAACGCCGCGCACGCGGCTCGCCTTCTCCGCCTCGTCTACCGATTTGAAGCCGAAATGTGTTGTTGTCATACTTTTTTGAGGGTAAATAAAGCCTGCAGCCCTCGTAGGCATTGCGTGAGCAGCTACTATTTTTATAGCGACTGCAAAATCAATGACTGGCGCAAGCTTTCCCTGATTTTGCCACCATGGGGGCGTCGCGGTCGATACCAGCCGCTTTCAGGCGGTCTGCGTAATCGTGCCATAGGCGTTCCTGCTGGGAACCGAGGAAATACAAGTAGTCCCAGGAAAAGATGCCGGTGTCATGTCCGTCAGAAAACCGGGGTTGCACGGCGTAGTTGCCGATAGACTCCAGCGCCTCTAGGTCGATCTCACGCTTGCCGGTTTGCAGGGTCTCCTGACCCGGGCCATGGCCTTGCACCTCGGCAGATG
>JBBQBG010000051.1:0-18123 GCA_038317285.1 Burkholderiales bacterium
CCCTTGAGCACATCCACATGGTCCATGGGCGCGGCTTGCAGCGCGCTAAACAGGCCCAGGGCCTGGGCGCGCTCCAGCATGGCGCTTTCGGTCATGCGGTCATGCAGTACGGTGCCGACCTGCTGCAATTGCTCGGCCGACAGTGCGGTCTTGCTCAGCAGTCCGTTCTTCAGCGTCAAACGGTATTCCACAAGGCGCTCGATGCGCTTGACGGCCAAACCGCAGTTGTGCGCAATGTCGGTAGCTTTGGAAGCCCAGGGCGACACCGTGCCCAGACGGGGCGACACCACAATCAGCGGGCCATCGGTGGGGCCGGTGTAGGGGTCGCCATAGGTCAGCAGCGCGGCCAGTTGGGCGCTCAGCGCGGCATCGGGGGCCACATCGCTGGCCACCAGGTGGACAAAGCGGGCCGAAATGCCGGAAATTTTCTCGTGGATGCCCTGCAATGCAGGCAAAAGTTGTTGGATACGGAAGCTGCTCAGGGCGTTGCTGCCCTCGAATTGGGTGATGTGCAGTGTCACTGGGCGGCCTGAAAGGTGGGCAAGAGGGTGAGCTGGAGGGCTGAAAATTCAACTCTTCCCTGTACGCTGAATGGGCACAGGGTCAAGCCCGCTGATTTTACCCGCCCTGCCGCCCGGCCCTCCAATTGCGCAGCATCAAGGCATTCGTCACCACACTCACACTGCTCAGTGCCATGGCCGCCCCCGCCACGATGGGGTTGAGCAAGCCAAACGCCGCCAGCGGAATGCCCAGTATGTTGTAGGCAAAGGCCCAAAACAGGTTTTGACGAATCTTGCCGTAGGTGCGCCGCGAGATGTCGATGGCGTCGGCCACCAGCGCCGGGTCGCCGCGCATCAGCGTAATGCCGGCTGCGTGCATGGCCACATCCGTGCCGGTGGACATGGCGATGCCCACGTCTGCCGCAGCCAGAGCGGGCGCGTCATTGATGCCATCACCCACCATGGCAACGGCAGCACCGCTGGCTTTGAGTTTGCCGACGATGGCGGCTTTGTCCGCCGGAAGCACCTCAGCCTCAATCCCGTCCATGCCCAGGGCGTTGCCCACCAGGGCGGCGCTGCCCTTGTTGTCGCCCGTAACCAGTACGGCACGAACACCCAAGGCCTGCAATTTGCGCACGGCCCGCAATGCGCTGGCCTTCACGGCATCGCCAAAAGCCAGCATGCCGATCAGGCGTGGCTGATCGGTTACGTCGGCGAGCCAGGACACGGTGCGGCCTTGTGCCTCCAACTGCGCGGCCTCGTGGTCCAGTTCGGTGGTGTCAACGCCGAGTTCTTGCATGTAGCGGGTGCTGCCCAAGCGGATATGGCGCCTGCGCACCGTGGCGGACATGCCGCGCCCCGCAACTGCCGACACATCGCTGGCGTGCGGCACGCTGATACCGGTGGTCCGCACCTCGTCCAGCACGGCCTTGGCCAGCGGGTGCTCGCTGCCTTGCTGCAGTGCCGCGGCAAAGGGCAACAAATCCTGGGTCTGTCCACTGGCCGCGACGGCTGCAACAAGCTTGGGTTTGCCTTCGGTCAGGGTGCCGGTCTTGTCAAATGCCACGACGTTGATGGTGTGGGCGATTTCCAACGCCTCAGCGTCCTTGATCAGAATGCCGTGGCGTGCGGCTACACCGGTGCCCGCCATGATGGCCGTGGGCGTTGCCAAGCCCAGCGCACAGGGGCAGGCAATGACCAGCACGGCCACCGCATTCAGGATCGCCTGCTCCCAATTGCCGTTGTAGATGCCCCAGCCCAGCAATGTGAGCAGCGCCAGCAACAGCACCACCGGCACAAACACGGCACTCACCTGGTCCACCATGCGCTGGATAGGCGCCTTTTTGGCCTGGGCGGACTCGACCATGCGCACGATGCGCGACAGCGTGGATTCGGCCCCGACGGCACTGGTTTGCACCCGCAACAAGCCCTCTGCATTGACCGCGCCACCCGTGACCCGGTCACCGACAAGTTTGCTGACCGGCAGGCTTTCACCGGTGATCAGGGACTCGTCCACCTGGCTGGCGCCTTCGATGACGATGCCATCGACCGGAATGCGCGTGCCAGGCCGGATGACCACCACATCGCCCACGGCCACGCGCGAGACCGGCAGTTCAACGTCTACACCATCCCTGCGAACCACGGCCACTTCCGGGCGCAGGGCGTTGAGTGCCTGAATGGCGGCGGTGGTTTGCTGCTTGGCCCTGGCCTCCAGCCATTTGCCCAGCAGCACCAATGTGATGATGACCGCCGACGCCTCAAAATACAGGTGGGGCATGCCGTGGTCTGCATGCTTGAACATCAGGTAAATGCTCAATCCGAAGCCCGCGGACGTGCCCAGCGCCACCAACAGGTCCATATTGCCGGCACCGGCACGCACGGCCTTCCAGCCGGCACGGTAGAAGCGTGCACCTAACCAGAACTGCACCGGTGCGGCGAACAGTAGTTGCAGCCAGGGGCTAAGCGTCCAATCCAGGCCGAACGCCATGGCCAACATGGGCAGCACCAGAGGAGTGGACAATGCCGCGGCCAGGGCTACGGGCCACCATGGCTCTCCCTTGCGGCGCGGGTGCTCGGCCGTACCGCCTTCATCCTCGGCCTGTTGCAGGACAGTGGCCCGGTAACCAGCCTTGTCAACCGCAGCGATCAGCGCGGCCGCCATGCCAGCGTCGGTAACCATTACACGCGCCGTTTCCATGGCCAGGTTGACTTCGGCCCCCACCACGCCGGCAACTTTTTTGAGCGCCTTTTCGACGCGCCCCACGCAGGACGCGCAGGTCATGCCCTCAATGCTGAGGTTCAGCGCCGGGGTGGCAAAAAGGTTGGTTGTTTCCATCATTCGATCTCCGTAAAGTGTTGGTTACGCGGTGGGCGTAGAGCGAACTGTTGGCCTTCACACGATGGCAAGGTCAAGCACCGCCTCCAATCCGCGCTCGCTTGACCTTTCCCCCGTGGCAAGCCCGAGACTGCAGTTCTCTTCACTTTTTTTTTGGAACTATCCATGATCGAATTTCAAATCCCCGGTATGACTTGCGGCGGCTGCGCCTCCAGGGTAAGCGCCGCGCTCGCCCGGGTGGACCCGGCGAGCAAGGTCAGTATTGACCTGGCCCAGCGCAAGGTCAGCGTCCAGACCAAGGAGGAAAGATCTGCGTTGGCAGAAGCCTTGACCGAAGCGGGTTACCCACCCGCCTGATAGCCTGCCCGCACAAGTCCCCCGCACAATCGGGGGCACTTGACCTTCCCACCGTGGAAAGCTTGATAGTGCAGACATCGGTCCCAAGTAACAGACGAGGAAAAGACCATGACCACCCTGATGAACATTGGAGAAGCTGCCAAGGCGGCAGGCGTCTCGACCAAGATGATCCGCAACTACGAGCAGATTGGCCTGCTGCCGCCTGCCGAGCGCAGCGACGCTGGCTACCGCCTGTACGGACTGCGTGATGTATCGGTGCTGCGCTTCATCCGCCAGTCGCGCCGATTGGGGTTCTCCATGGAGCAGATTGCCGAGTTGATCGGCATGTGGGGCGACGATGCCCGCTCCAGCCGCGAGGTCAAGGCTGTAGCCCAGCGCCACCTGAACGTTCTCGAAGAAAAACTGCATGAAATTGTGGAGATGAAAACCGCTCTGGAAAGCTTGGTCAATGCCTGCAAGGGCGACGACCACGCCCACTGCGCCATTTTGGAAAATCTCGCTGCAGATAGCCCTGCCACACCGAATCACAACGCAAAAGTGATCAAGACCAGACGCAAGGGCGGCGAACAGGCCGATAGCCTGCTCAAGAAGCCGTCAGCCGGGCCTGGCAGCCACATCGACCTGATGGCCTGGATGCGCGGTGTGACAACGGCGCACGCCCAGTAGAATCGCAGCACCATGCTTAGGTTGCGCATATTGTTCGCTTGGATCTTGATGGCTGCAATCCCCATGCAGGGATTTGCTGCGGCCTCCATGCTGTTTTGCGGCCAGGGCATGCAACACCAACATGGCATGGCGCAAACCGAACAGGCTGCCCCGGCGCACGACCACTCCCAGCATGGCCATGCGGACGCATCCCACGGTCACGCAAAAGCCGCGGATACCCGCCACGGCGTATCCGGCGTATCCGGCGTATCCGGCACAGCACACAAGTGCAGCATCTGCGCCGCCTGCTGCAATAGCGTGGCCATCCTAGGGTTGGAGCAAGCAATAGCCCTAGAGCCCGCCCCGCAGTCGGCATTGGCCGAACCACTGGTGTTCATCCAGACCCTCCCCCCACTCGTCCCCGACAAGCCGCCTCGCGCCTGAGCGCATTCCCGCCCGCAGTTTTTGGACTGGCGGGCTGCGGATGCAATGCTTCGTCTGCCATGGGTCTGCCGCTCCACTGCGGCCCCGTGGCGTCCATCCTGTTTTTGCACGAGGATTCCATGCTTCCATTCATTTCCCGTTTCGGCTTGTCCGGCCTGGTGGCGATTGCCGCCTTGTCGGCCCAAGCCCAGGTTGCCACAACGCCTGCACTCCCCGCCCCATCCGCATCCAAGCCCACGGCACCCCCAGCAACGCAACAGCCATCCGCCCCACTGGCTTACAAGTCGGCATTTGACGGCTACCAGCCATTCGCTGACGCAAAGCCTGTACCGTGGAAAGACGCCAACAACACCGTCGAAACCGTCGGTGGATGGCGCGCCTATGCCAAGGAAGCGCCTGAGCCGTCGGCCAACGACAAAAGCAGTAACACCAATGGGCAGGCCCCCTCTACCACCAAGCCCGCCAACCCCCACGCTGGGCACAGCCACCACTGAGAGGAATGACGATGATGACCTACCCCATGCGTTTCAAACTTCTCGCAACCAGCGCCGCCGTGCTGCTGTTCACCGGCTGCGCCACGGTGAACTTTGACCAATCCATCAGCGACGCCCGCCAAGCGGGCCAGGGCTTTGTGCCCGAATCGCTGGAACTGCGCCAGACCGACGCCCAGCGCCAAGCCAGCGTAGACCGCGGTGCGCATCTGCTGGCTGGACCATTGTCCTTACCGGACGCCATTCAATTGGCTCTGACCAATAGCCCGGCCATGCAGGCGCTGCTGGCGCAAAGCTGGGCCGATATGGCAGCCATCAACCAGTCGGGCCGGATTGCCAACCCCCTGCTCACCTTTGAGCGCACCCAGTTCATCAACGAAGTGGAGCTGAACCGATCCCTGTCCATAGGCTTGCTCGACCTGCTGACCTTGCCACGGCGCCAGAGCGTTGCGCGCAACCAGTTGGCACAAGCGCAGATTCAGCTCAGCGCCAAGGTCATCGACAGCGTCGCCCAGGTGCGCCAGGCCTGGGTGCGCGCCGTGGCCGCGCAGCAGGTTGCCAGCTATGCCGAGCAGGTCAACAAAGCCGCACAGGCCAGCGCAGAACTGGCCAAGCGCATGCAACAGGTCGGCAACTTCACCAAGCTGCAGCGTGCACGCCAGCATGTGTTTTATGCCGATGCCATCGCGGAGCTGGCCTTGGCCCGCCACGCCGCCACCGCCGCCCGCGAAGACCTAGTGCGCCAACTCGGCCTGGACGACGCGCAAACCGCCAAACTGCAACTGCCCGACCGCCTGCCGGACCTGCCCGAGCAGCCGCGCGCCGCAAGCGAACTCAACGCCACGGCGCTGCAGCAGCGTCTGGATGTGCAGCAGGCCCGCCTGCAGCTTGACGGAGCCGGCAAGGCCCAGGGCCTGGAGATGCTCGGAAAGCTGGTGGATGTGGAGCTATCCGTGCGGCGCGACACCGTCACCGACAACAGCAACGGCAGCAGCACGTCGGCAGACCGCAATGGCTACGGCGTTGCGCTGCGCTTGCCCCTGTTTGACTGGGGTGACGCACAGCGCGCGGGCATGAACGCACAAACACTGGCCGCAGCCAACCATTACGAGAGCGTGGTGCGCGCCGCCGCACCGCAACTGCGGACCAGCTACTCGTCCTACCGCACGGCATACGACCTGGCCCGACATTACCGAGACGAGATCGTGCCGCTGCGAAAGACCATCGCCGAAGAAAACGTGCTGCGCTACAACGGCATGTTCATCGGCGTGTTCGAGTTGCTGGCCGACAGC
This sequence comes from Burkholderiales bacterium, assembly GCA_038317285.1. Classification (GTDB taxonomy): domain Bacteria; phylum Pseudomonadota; class Gammaproteobacteria; order Burkholderiales; family Burkholderiaceae_C; genus Allorhodoferax. The sequence goes on from JBBQBG010000051.1 coordinate 6,065, forward strand.
CGCGAGCAAATCTCCAGCGTGATGCAGGCCATCAACGCGCAGCAGCAGTTTTGGATGGCCGATGCCGCGCTCACTACTGCCCTGCTCGGCAAACCCCAAACAAAAGACACACCATGAACAACAACAGACGCAATTTTTTAGGTGGCGCCAGTGCCATCACCGGCGCGGTGCTTGCCGCCTCGGTCAGCAAGGTGGCGATGGCCGCCCTGCCCGATCCGATCACGCAGACCACACCCGACACCATGGCACCGCTGCTGCCCAGCACCGGCCGCCCCTACAACCCCGTGGTCACCTTGAACGGCTGGACACTGCCCTGGCGCATGCGCGACGGCGTGAAGGAATTCCATTTGGTGGCCGAACCGGTGGTGCGCGAAATGACCCCGGGCTTCAAGGCCCACCTGTGGGGCTACAACGGCCAGTCGCCCGGCCCCACCATCGAAGTGGTGGAAGGTGACCGTGTCCGCATCTTTGTCACCAACAAGCTGCCCGAGCACACCAGCGTGCACTGGCATGGGCAGCGCGTGCCCAACGGCATGGACGGTGTAAGCGGCTTGACGCAAAAATCCATACAACCGGGCAAGACCTTTGTTTACGAATTCATCGCGCGCCGCCCCGGCACCTTCATGTACCACCCGCACGCCGATGAGATGACGCAAATGGCCATGGGCATGATGGGCTTTTGGGTCACCCACCCCAAACTCGAAAAAGCTGCAGCGCACCCGCACATCGCCACGGTGGACCGCGATTTTGTGTTCTTGCTTAACGCCTACGACATAGACCCCGGCGCTTACACCCCCAAGACCATGACCATGCTGGACTTCAACCTGTGGTCGTGGAACAGCAGGGTCTTCCCCGGAATTGACTCACTGAATGTGCGCCAGGGCGACAAAGTGCGCATACGCATGGGCAACCTGACCATGACCAACCACCCCATCCACATCCATGGCCACGAATTCACCGTGACCGGAACCGATGGCGGCGCCGTGCCCACCAGCGCGCGCTGGCCCGAGGTGACGACCGATGTGGCCGTGGGCCAAATGCGCCAGATCGAATTTGTGGCCGATGAAGAAGGCGACTGGGCATTCCACTGCCACAAGAGCCACCATACGATGAACGCCATGGGCCACGATGTGCCCACCATGATCGGCGTGGACCACCGCAAGGTCGCGCGCCAGATCACCGACCTGATACCCGACTACATGGTCATGGGCGAACGCGGCATGGCCGACATGACCGAGATGCAAATGCCCTTGCCCGACAACACTGCGCCCATGATGAGCGGTGAGGGACCATTCGGCTCCGTAGAGATGGGCGGCATGTTCAGCGTGCTGAAAGTGCGGCGCGGGCAGAAGGCTGGGGACTATTCCAACCCCGGCTGGTTCAAGCACCCGGCGGGCACCGTCGCCCATGAATACACCGGCGATTTGGCAAGCCCCGCGCGTGTGCAGGCACCCGGCAATAGCGCCATGCCTGCCATGAATATGCCCAAACGCGAAGTAGAAGTTCAAGTCCGCAAACCCATGGGCCACACCGGCCACTGAAAGGATATTTGATATGAAACGTTTCAACACCATACTGCTCACCGCTGTGCTATCCCTCACCTTCAGCGCTCAGGCGCATGAGGGAACCGACCACAAGAAGTCTGGCCCTGTTCACAAGGAGCCAAAGGAATGGGGCATCGCCGCCGACGCCAAAGCCGTCAAGCGCACCATCGCCATCAGCATGGACGACAACATGCGCTTTAGCCCGGACAACTTTGAAGTCAAGCAAGGCGAAGTAGTCAAACTTGTCATCCAGAACAAGGGGAACATGCTGCACGAAATGGTAATTGGCACCAAGGCCGAACTCGAAGAGCACGCGGCACAAATGCTGAAGTTCCCCAACATGGAGCACGACGCGCCATATATGGTCCATGTCAAGCCCGGCACCAAAGGCGAAATCATCTGGAGCTTCAACCGCGCCGGAGATTTTGACTTTGCCTGCCTGATCGCTGGCCACTATCAGGCGGGAATGGTGGGCAAGATCAAAGTGGTCGGCGATGCCAAATCTTCAAACCCTAGCCCCGTCTTGCCGGTGGCAGTAGCCACACCCGCTGCACCATCAACCCAGGAGATGAGCGAAGGAGAAGTGCGTAAGATTGACAAAGAAAACAAGAAGATCACTTTGCGGCATGGCGTGCTGAAAAACCTGGACATGCCGCCCATGACTATGGTGTTTCAGGTGCGCGACCCCGCAGTTCTAGACGCTGTGAAAGTGGGCGACAAGATACGCTTCAACGCGACCAGCGAAGCGGGCAAGCTGACCGCAGGGGAACTGCAGGTTGTGAAGTGACACCCGCGCGGCCACCCAAATAATCCGCAGATGGCGGGAGCCCATGCGCCTCGCGTTGGACTATAGGTTGATGGTATAGATGCTTTGGATGCTATACAAATAGTAGCTATACCCTTATATTCCACGAGGGCTCCAACTACTTTTTCTCTGTAGGTCTGGATTGCTAAAACACATAGAGGTAATTTTGGGCTTCTTGCCCACTGGCGGCATCCGGGAACAACTGGCACGGTGAATTTGGTAAGCAGTACCCCACCCGCGATCTAGGATGCCCGCCGCTGCGTGCGCTACCGAACATTGCAATTTGCAACAAGAAATTTTAAACTGCGCAAACAAAATATTAGACAAAAAAATTGGAGGCGGCATGGTCAAGAATTCATTCTCGGACATTTTGCGGGTCGGCGCGGCCCAAGATGTTGCACAGACCCTGGAACACACGCTGGAACACTTCCAGGCCATCGTGCAAAGCTCGGATGACGCCATCATCAGCAAAACCCTGGACGGTCTGGTCATCAGTTGGAATTCCGGCGCGCAGTCCATCTTTGGCTATACCGAGCGGGAAATGCTCGGCAAGTCAATTTTGGTGCTGTTTCCACCGGAGCGTAAGGATGAGGAAGCCCACATCCTGGAGCAGGTGCTCAGCGGAGCCCGGGTCGACCACTTCGAAACCGAACGTCTGCACAAGAATGGCAACCGCATCCATGTGTCGGTCACCATCTCTCCCATTCGTGACCGCAATGGCGTAGTCGTCGGTGCGTCAAAAATTGCACTTGAGATTACGCTGAAGGTCAAATTAGAGGCCGCCGCCCGACTGTCCAGTGCCATTTTGAACTCCACAGATGATGCTGTGGTGAGCAAATCCCTGAATGGCATTGTGACAAGCTGGAATCAGGCCGCCACCAAAATATTCGGCTACACGGCGGATGAAATGATAGGGAAGAGCGTCGAAGTGCTGCTGCCGCCCGACCGAAAGGGCGAGGAACAGTTCATTCTTGGAAAGATACGCGGCGGTGAAGTCATTGATCACTTTGAAACTGAGCGCGTGTGCAAGAGCGGCAAGCGCATCAACGTCTCGGTCACCATTTCCCCTATATGTGATGGTTGGGGGAAAGTAATTGGCGCATCGAAGATAGCCCGCGACATAACTGGTCAAAAGTTGGCAGACGCCCAGTTGCGCCTTACGTCCAGAGTGTTCACCGCCACCAGCGAAGGTATCCTGATCACCAATGCAGACGGCCTGATCGTGTATGTCAACGAGGCCTTTACCCGCATCACCGGATACGGACATAACGAAGTTCTTGGCAAGGACCCGCTGAACTTTCGATCGGGCCGCCAGAGCCACTCCGTGTTTAGAACGATGCGATGTGCGCTGATGCGCCATGGCGAGTGGCGCGGAGAGGTATGGAGCAGGCGCAAGGACGGCGAGGCATTTTCTGTGCTCTTGACTGTCAGCCGCGTGTGCGAAGCCAAAGGTGCCATCACCAATTATGTGGCACTGTTCTCCGACATTACGCCCCTCAAATTGCAACAGGAACGACTGGAGCACGGCGCACATTTCGATGCGCTGACCGACCTGCCCAACCGCTTGCTTCTGTCGGACCGTTTGCACCAGGCCATGTTGAATTGTCAACGGCATGAACAGATGTTGGCGGTGCTGTATCTGGATTTTGACGGATTCAAGTTCATCAACGATACCTTTGGTCATAGCGCTGGCGATGAGATGCTGGTGGCGGTCTCCCATCAAATGCGCGCTGTGCTGCGCGAGGGCGACACCTTGGCTCGCATGGGCGGTGATGAATTCGTGATGGTGCTGACCGACCTGAACGGCATTGAAGACTGTGTGCAATTGGTGAGCCGGGTGTTGGCTGCGTGTGCGCGCCCGATAGCGGTGGGTGGTAAAGAACAGTCGATCACCGCCAGCATTGGCGTTACCTTGTATCCCAATGATGACGTGGATGCCGACCAGTTGATGCGCAACGCAGACTTCGCTATGTACGAAGCCAAGCGAAGTGGCAAGAACCGCTTCCATTTGTTTGATGCCGCACAGGACGCAGAGGTCAAGACCCGCACCGGCGACCAAGCCCGCACCGAACAAGCACTGCTGCGACAGGAGTTCGTGCTGTACTACCAACCTAAGGTCAACATGCGCAGCGGTTCCGTGGTGGGTGTAGAGGCGCTGAACCGTTGGAACCACCCTGAGCGGGGCTTGCTGTCACCCGCCAGCTTCTTGCCCGCTATTGAAAAGCACCCGCTAAGCGAACGCGTGGGCGCTTGGGTGATGGCGACGGCCATTAAGCAACTCGATGTCTGGGATCAGGCTGGAGTGAAGCTGCCGGTCAGTGTCAACGTGAGCGCGCGCCAGTTTCTGGACGATAAGTTCACAGCCAAGTTGGCGGCACTATTGGCCCAGCACCCCAGCGTGGACCCCGCCATGGTGGAGTTGGAGATTCTGGAAACCAGTGCGCTGGAAGACATGACTGCCGTGCAAACGATCCTGGCTGACTGCCACAGTTTGGGAGTGAGCTTCTCGCTGTACGATTTTGGCACGGGCTATTCGTCACTGACCTACTTGCGCAGCTTACCGGTGGACACGCTGAAGATAGACCAAAGTTTCATCCGCGACATGCTGGACGACGCTGCTAACCTGTCAATTGTCAAAGGTGTCATAGGCCTCGCAGTTGCCTTCAATCGAATCGTGATTGCTGAGGGCGTTGAAACCGAGGCCCACGGCGTGCAGTTGCTGGGCATGGGCTGCGAACTGGCCCAAGGCTACGCCATCGCAAGGCCCATGCCAGCAGAGCAAGTGGCGCAATGGGTGACGAAATGGCGGGCGCCAGAGTCGTGGCAAGCTTACGCGGTGCACCGCCAAGCATGACAAATTTGGGCAATTGCCCCCTGCATGCTTGGTCAGATTGTTGAGATGAAGCTGCAACGCAGCCTCGATCATTGGCTCAACGTTAAACGGGCGACGAGCCAACGGCCCGAGTGACCGCCGCCTAGTCGATTGAGTGAGTTGGCACGGTCAAATTAAGCACCCGCCTTCTCAGCATACTCGCCCGTAGCGGCCGTCCGGCCCTAATTTGAGCCAGTCTCAACCGAACGCTAGACCTGGGTGTCACTGTCCCGTTGCCGGGGTTACCAAGCCAGCCGCTCCGCATCCACTAGCGAGCGATCCCTTTTGTAGATTGCCTTTGATACTCCAAGCGCTTCAACGCCATGCTGTAGCGTCTCGGTATACTTAAGCCCGACATTTATACAAGCACTGTTCTATCCAGGGCGTTTGCGTTTCCCTAGGTGGCAGAGGAAAAAGATGATTAAAAAATTGGTAGTCGTGGCGGCGTTCGGTTTAATGTCCCAGGCCTTCGCTGGTCCATTTGGGTTGAGCCAGGGTTTGGCCCTAGAGGAAGTAGTCAAGCTGGGCCAATTCGTCCCTGGAGAAGGTCCATACACGTACGTCGCAAAGACGGTTACTAATGGCCACACTGATTTCGACTCCTACACCATTTTGTTGACTCCCAAACAAGGTTTGTGCAGTGTTGTTGCCGTCAGCAAAGACATGTTCTCTAACGCCTTCGGCCATCAACTTAAGCGTAAATTTTATGAGTTGACCAGTGTGTTGTCTCAAAAATATGGTTACCCGCAAGTTAGCTTTGACTTTTCCAGAACTTTTGATTTCTCCAAGAATTTTGGCTTCTGGAATTTGGACGGTCTGTGGATTGAGGACAATACTTGGATGGACAGCCTGCTCGGCAAAACGAGGACTTTGAACGCGACATGGGAAGAGGGGAATCGGACCAACGTCAGTGATGAATCGGTCCCCACCCCAAACGTGTTATTGCCGGACTCACTCGTACGGATACGGTTGAACGCTTTGGCACGTTCGGCAAGTCGTGGATATATGCGACTTGAATATCGCTTTAGCAACTACGAGGCCTGCGTTGAAGCGGTAAATTTAAACAAAAACTCGAACTTGTAATTTGTCTGTTATTTGCCGGGAACTGCTGATAGATCGGCGCTGTCAACTTGACGGCCCATGTTTGACAAGCTGACAAAATGTAGCCGACGAAACAGACAGCGAATGGGCAACACACCAGGACGAATTCGACTATCTCGTATTCGGTTCTGTCGCGATAAGCCCTGAACAAGAATGGAGGTGTGACCGAGAAAACACCAATGTCAATGATCGGCGAGCCGCGCAAAGTGCTCAAGCGGCTGCACCACCCACTGGAAGATATGCTGGTGTGCGCCCGTTCAACGCGGCATCTGGTTGGCCATCTCGCGGTGGGTGGCTGCGAGTCGGTCCTAGTCTGCAGCAATACTTTCATATGACTGGATCAGCGAATTGCAATGGGTCGCCATATTGTGGTTGCTGCGTCCGCCGGCTACCTGGCGCTCATAGGCTTTGATCATTTCACGGTGCTCTTCCACCTTGGCCCGAGCGGCTGCCGCCTCCCCTCGGTAATACGCCTCCAGCGTCTCATTGGATTTCTCCTGAGCGATTTTGTACCCACCAAAACACCACGCTGGGCACGACTAGCCATTGCACAAGGGGTGCGAGGCCAATGCCCGCAATCTGCGGCATGATGCTCGAATAGGCCCAAGCATTGGTGACCGTGGTGTTGTACCACTCGCTGTGAAGGGTGTACACCCATCCAAACGAAAGCGACAAAAAGCAAACGGCTACGCTGCGTCTTTGCGGCCAGTCGCGAGCTCGCGCCATGGCTATCGCGGCCAAGAGGCTCAAGCTTGCAATCAGCACATCGCCAGCGGTGCAATGCAGCACGGCAAACGCAATATTGCCCGCGCTGGCGTCAGCCCACACGGTGTACAGCGGCAATTGCAGTATTTCCCAGGCTAAGTTAAGCAATGCCGTTGATGCAACGAAGCGATAGACCATCAACATGGGTGCACTTGGCCGGGAGCGGGTCGCGCAGTATTTGCTGTTATGGCTTCGGCATTGAGTTTGACCCCACGTGCTTGCGCTGTGCAAGCCACCGATCCAACTCTGCGATTTCTTTCTTCTGGGCGGTGATAATTTTCTTGGCCATGCTGCGCATGACCGGGTCTTTGCCCATGTCTAACTCGGACTGCGCCATATCGAGCGCACCCTGGTGGTGCACACGCATCATCATTGCAAAGTCTTGATCCGAATTGCCCGACATTTGCATGGCGCCCATTTTCTCGTGCATGCTATCCATGGATTTGCGCATCTCCATTGAGGAGTGTTCGCCCGCTGTCGCTGCACCCGATCCCATGTTGGACATTGGAGTGGATTGTGCATAGCTGCCTACAGAAACCCCTAGCGTGATAGTGGCTAAGGCAGCGGCAAAAGTGCTACGTGTGAATGGAAGTGACATTTTGAGTTCCCTGGTTTTGGTTTGGCTTGATCTACTGGGATACCCAGCGGTGCGGAAAAGCATCAATGCACACTTTCCGCCATCTTGGCGCATGTTTGCGCGCAGTGATCACAGGCTTCGACGCAATCGCTCATGCCGCCGACTTTTTTGCAGCTCATGGCACATGCCAGGCACACCTCGGCGCACACGCCGCACACTTGTGCACTAAAAGACGAGCTTCCGAGCTGAAAATTGGCCGACGTCTGGCAAATCTCAGCGCAGTTCAACATCAGTCTGTAGTGTGCTGGCTCAACGTGAGCCCCACCCGCTTCAAGGCAATGATTCAAGGCGGTTTGTTGGCAAACACGATGGCACTGCATGCATGCCTCTAGGCAAGACTGCATTTCTTGATGGGATGCGGGTGCATTTTTCATGATGATTCTCCAAATGGTTAGTGACGGTCGAACTAGTCGCAGTTGATTCCGAAACCCAAGCGTTAACCGTTCGCTAGAGCACCTAACACCAGCCTGAAGCGATTGCCATCGGGCACGCACTGAAGGAGCTAAAACACCCGAACAACGCAATACCTGAATGTTCGTTGGAGTACAGACCCCATCGGACTTGTATGAAAAAATGATTCTGTTATTCCGTCATACAACGAATAAGTTGATCTTGATCAATCTAGGTCGCATCGCTATGCATCAGGATGGTGACGACAAGGTTTCCAAAGTAACGACCGAAAGGAATTCCCCATGACCACGATCGATCTCCAAGTTCAAAACATGAGCTGCGGCGCCTGTGTTGCACACGTGAAGAAGGCGCTAGCGCCTATCGAAGGTATCAGCGATGTAGTGGTTGATCTTGCCTCGGGCCTTGTCCACGTCAGCGGTGCATCTGTTGACAATGTCGCGCCGATCATCGCCGCGCTGACGGACGCTGGCTACCCTGCCCAATTGTCCGCAAATGTGACCGCTAGCCAAGTCGCGAAAAAGGTGTCCGGTGGCGGATGTTGCTGCAATTGAATGTTGGCTGAAGTACGGTCCCCATCGGTCGCGAATGCAAGACTGACTGTGTTTCCCCTTGGCCCTGCTCGCACATTTTTAGGATTCTCACATGAAACTAAGCGCCACCATCGCTCTCGTCATCACTCTCACATTAGGCCTCTCTGGTTGCGGCTACAACAGCTTCCAGTCTGGCGACGAACAGGTCAAGGCGAGCTGGTCCGAAGTGTTAAACCAGTATCAGCGACGCGCAGACCTGGTGCCTAATCTGGTCAATACCGTCAAGGGTTACGCCAAGTACGAGCAGGACACGCTGGTGGCTGTGACCAATGCACGTGCCAAGGCCACGGGCATCACCGCCACGCCCGAACTCGTCAACGACCCGGCGGCATTTGCCAAATTTGAGGCTGCGCAGAAGGAATTGTCTGGAGCCTTGTCCAAATTGCTGGTGGTGGTGGAAAAGTACCCAGACCTAAAGGCCAACGCAGGCTACCGTGACCTACAGGCGCAGCTAGAGGGCACCGAGAATCGCATCGCCGTGGCGCGCAATCAGTACATCGGCGCTGTCCAGACCTACAACGTCAGCATACGGTCCTTTCCCAACAATCTGACGGCGATGGTATTCGGCTATAAGGTGAAGGCCAACTTCGCGGTCGCTGACGAAAAGACCATTGCGGTGCCGCCCGTTGTGGACTTTGGTACGCCGGCAAACAAGCCTGCCAGTGCGCAATGAACACTGCCGCCCGCGGCCTAACTGCCACGAGCCGAACATGGATGGTGCTGTGGCTGCTGGCGTTGGCGGCATGCCTTCCTGCACTCGCTGCAGACGCCCTGATACCGGTGCCGCCGCTGCAGGCGCGTCTGACCGATTTGACCCGCACGTTAACGCCAGAACAGCAGACCACGTTAGAGCAAACCCTGCGCGCGTTCGAGTCCAGACAAGGCACACAAATTGCCGTGCTGATCGTGCCGACGACCAAGCCCGAAGCAATAGAGCAATACAGCTTGCGCGTGGTCGAGCACTGGAAGCTTGGCCGCAAAAAGGTGGACGACGGTGCACTGCTGCTCGTTGCCAAAGACGATCACACCGTGCGCATCGAGGTCGGTTACGGACTTGAGGGTGTGCTCGCTGACGTAACGGCCAATCGCATCATCAGCGAAGTCATCACGCCGCGCTTCAAGGAAGGTGATTACTTTGGCGGAGTTAGCGCAGGAGTTGACCAAATGGTCCGCGTCATTGACGGCGAGGCCTTGCCGCAGCCAGCACGCGCCGCGGCGGGCTCTGGCGAAAAGAATATCGGACAACTGATCCCCATTTTGTTTGTAGCGGCCATGGTGATTGGCGGGGTATTGCGGTCCGTATTGGGTCGCGTTCCCGGTGCTCTGGTAACGGGCGGATTATTGGCCTTGGGAGGCTGGTTATTGGGCGGTGCGGTGATTGTGGCCGCGATTAGTGGCATCGCTGCGTTTGTGATCACCTTACTGGGCGTCAACATGGGTCGGCTTGGTGGCTTTTATGGCGGCATGGGCGGCGGTGGGCGCTCTGGCGGCGGATTTGGTGGGGGTGGTGGCGGATTTGGCGGCGGCGGCGCGTCAGGCAGGTGGTAGCCATGGACTTGCCCCGCATCTGCAGACATTTGGCAATGACCCAGGGACGGGTCAAGCGAAAGTTTCCCAGCGCCACCATGCACGCTATCGAACAGGCCATCAAGGCCAGTGAAACTACGCACATGGGCGAGATCCGATTCGTCGTCGAGGGCGGGCTGGATGGCGCCGAGCTATTTGCCTTACACAACCAATCCGCCAGGGAGCGTGCCATCAATCTGTTCTCGCACTTGCGGATGTGGGACACCGAGCACAACACCGGCGTGTTGATCTACTTGCTTCTGGCAGACCGCCAAGTGGAGATCATTGCCGACCGGGGCATCGATGCCAAGGTAGGTGCAAGCGCCTGGACAGGCATTTGCCAAGAGATGCAGGCCGCGTTCAAAGGCGGGCGCTTCCAGGAGGGTGCGGTGCGCGGCATTCAGGCAGTCACCCAGCAATTGACCGAGCACTTTTCCGCGCAAGCGGCAAATCGCAATGAATTGCCGGACCGCCCCCTTGTGCTTTGACTAAAGGATAACGCCATGGACATGTCTGTACACCACCACCAATCCCCCAGCAAGCCAGCCCAAGATGGCCCCATAGCCATAGCGGCAGCGGGCACCATTTACACCTGCCCCATGCACCCGGAAATTCGCCAGGACCATCCTGGCAATTGCCCCAAATGCGGCATGACGCTGGAGCCGGTGATGCCCGCTTTGGACACAGAAAACAACACCGAGTTGCACGACTTTGAACACCGCTTCGGGTGGACGCTGCCGCTCACGGCGATAGTCTTTGTGTTGGCCATGGCCGGCCACCGCCTGCAGCTAATGGACATGGCCGGGCAGAGCTGGGTCGAGTTTGCGCTGGCCACGCCGATTGTGTTATGGGCCGGTTGGCCTTTTTTTGTGCGCGGCACACAGTCCATCATCAACCGCAGCCCCAATATGTGGACGTTGATCAGCCTGGGCACGGGCGCGGCCTATGTGTACAGCGTGGTCGCAACGATTGCACCCGGCGTGTTCCCCGCCTCCTTCATGTCCATGGGCCGGGTGGCGGTGTACTTTGAAGCGTCGGCGGTCATCATCTCACTGACGCTGTTGGGTCAAATGCTGGAGCTCAAGGCGCGCTCCCAAACCTCGGCCGCCATCAAGTCGCTGCTGGGCCTGGCACCCAAGACGGCGCGGCGCATTGCGCCCGACGGCACAGAAGCCGACGTGGAGTTGGCCCAGGTGCACATTGGTGACCTGCTGCGTGTACGCCCCGGCGAGAAAGTACCTACCGATGGCGTTGTGACCGAGGGCCGCAGCGCAGTGGACGAATCCATGCTGACCGGCGAACCACTGCCAGTCAGCAAGAGTGTGGGCGACAAGGTGATAGGCGCGACGCTCAACGTCAGCGGTGCGTTGGTCATGCGCTCCGAAAAAGTAGGGTCAACCACCGTGCTGTCGCAGATCGTGCAAATGGTGGCGCAGGCCCAGCGCTCACGCGCGCCCATGCAGCGCATGGCCGACGTGGTGGCGGGCTACTTTGTGGTTAGCGTGGTGTCCATCGCGGTGCTGACCTTCTTTGCCTGGGGTTTGTTTGGACCCGAACCGGCCTGGGTGTTTGGGCTTATCAACGCGGTGGCCGTGCTGATCATTGCCTGCCCTTGCGCATTGGGGCTGGCTACGCCCATGTCCATCATGGTCGCTACCGGCAAGGGGGCAACGCAGGGTGTGCTGTTCCGAGACGCTGCGGCGATCGAAAACTTGCGCAAGGTCGACACGCTGATCATCGACAAAACCGGCACCCTGACCGAGGGCCG
>JBBQBG010000052.1:0-17805 GCA_038317285.1 Burkholderiales bacterium
TCCCCATCGGCATCAGCTTCCCAGCCGGTTCTGGTTTAGTGGCTTTTGGTGCTGCCACTGGCGTCATGCCTTTGGACATGCCCGAATCCGTGCTGGTCCGTTTCAAGGGCACGATGCAGCCCGGCGTCACGCTGCGTGATCTGGTCAATGCAATTCCGTTGTATGCCATCAAGGCCGGTTTATTGACCGTGGCCAAGCTGGGCAAGAAGAACATCTTCTCGGGCCGAATTCTGGAGATCGAAGGCCTGCCAGACCTGAAAGTTGAGCAGGCGTTTGAGCTGAGCGACGCTTCGGCCGAGCGCAGCGCCGGTGGTTGCACGGTGCACCTGAACAAAGAGCCTATTCAAGAGTACATCACCAGCAACATCACGATGCTGAAATGGATGATTGCCACGGGCTACTCCGATGTGCGCACCATCAACCGCCGCATCCAGGCGATGGAAGCCTGGCTGGCCGATCCCCAGTTGCTCAAGGGCGACACGGACGCAGAATACGCAGCTGTCATCGAGATCGACCTGGCCGACATCCATGAACCCATCGTGGCCTGCCCGAATGATCCGGATGATGTGAAAACCCTCAGCGAAGTGGCCGGTGCCAAGATCGACGAAGTGTTTATTGGTAGCTGCATGACCAATATCGGCCACTTCCGCGCGGCGTCCAAACTGTTGGAGAACAAGCGCGACATCCCGGTCAAGCTGTGGATGGCACCACCCACAAAGATGGACGCCAAACAGTTGACCGAAGAAGGCCATTACGGTGTGCTGGGTTCTGCGGGTGCACGCATGGAAATGCCGGGCTGCAGCCTGTGCATGGGCAACCAGGCGCAGGTGAAGGAGGGCGCTACGGTGTTCTCTACCTCCACCCGCAACTTCCCGAACCGTTTGGGCAAGAACAGCAATGTGTACCTGGGTTCCGCCGAGTTGGCCGCCATCTGCTCCAAGTTGGGTCGCATCCCGACCAAGGCGGAGTACATGGCCGACATGGGTGTCTTGACTGCAGCTAGCGACAAGATTTACCAGTATCTGAACTTTGACCAAGTGAAGGACTACACAGACTTGGCGGATACCGTAAAGGACGGCGTGGTCGCGTAAGCTTTCACCGCCCCTTTGGGATGAGGCCTCGTGGCGTGAGTTGCGAGGTCTTTTCGCTTGCGGGTAATCCTTGGGAGAGGGCTTTTCTCGCCCGCAGACGGCATGGGTAGACCCCATTGTCCGTGTCCCCCGGCCTTCGGCCTCCTCCTTTACCTACCAATGGGGCCTACCCATGCCATCTGCTTGATAGTTGGTGTGCCCACGCTCCAAAGGTTCAGGTGAGCGGGCTGCTTTGCGGAGGTAAAGGAGGAGCCCGTAGGGCGGGGGACACGTAGCAAAGCAGCCCGCTCATCTGGGCCTTAGCGAGCGCAATCTCGCAACGCAATCCAATAGAGCAAAGACGGCACCTAAAAAGATAATCCACGCCATGCAATTCCTAAACTCCATCCCCCTCTCCTGGCAAACAGTCCTGCTTTTGCTGGGCAGCAATGTCTTCATGACTATCGCCTGGTATGGACATTTGAAGAATCTGGCAACCGCACCCTGGTATACCGCCGCCCTGGTGAGCTGGGGCATTGCCTTGTTTGAATACCTTCTGCAGGTTCCGGCTAACCGAATAGGCTTTCAGCAGGCCGGCTTCTCGGTCGCCCAACTCAAAATCATGCAGGAGGTCATCACGCTGATGGTCTTTGTACCGTTTGCCATGGTCTATCTGGACCAGCCTTTCAAGACCGACTACCTGTGGGCGGGACTGTGCCTTGTGGGTGCCGTCTACTTCATCTTCCGCAGCGCCTGACTTGTTGGAAACCAGAGAAGTCCCGACTGGCTGTGCGGTTACACTTCGCCCCGTCATAAAGTCGTCACGCTATTGACGCATTCCATCGTTAGGAAACACCACTATGCTGTTTGGCAAACTCCTTCCGCGTGAAGGCAATTTCTTTGAGATGTTTAACCAGCACGCGGACCGCATTGTGGAGGCGGCGCAGGCCTTTTCCAAGCTAGTGGCTAACTACGCAGACTTGGATCTCCGCGCCAAATACAACCAGGAAGTGGACGACGCCGAGCGCGCTGCCGACCGTGTCACCCACGAATGCAATAAGGCACTTCACATCACGTTCATTACCCCGATTGATCGGGAGCAGATCCACTCGTTGATCAACACCATGGACGACGTGGCGGATCTGATCCAGGACTCAGCCGAAACCATGGCCCTGTATGACGTGCGCCATATGACAGAAGAGATCACGCGGCTCACTGATCTGAGCGTCAAGTGTTGCGAACGTCTGCGCGACGCGGTCAAGCTGCTAGACCATATTGCGGAGCCAGCCACTGCAGAGGCGGCGCTCAAGACCTGCGAAGAGATTGACCGTCTGGAGTCCGATGCCGACCGAGTCATGCGCACGGCCATGAGCAACCTGTTTCGCGAAGAGCCCGATGTGCGTGAAGTCATTAAGCTCAAAGCGATTTACGAGTTGCTGGAAACCATCACCGACAAGTGTGAAGACGTGGCCAATGTGATCGAGGGCATCATCCTCGAAAACTCCTAATCCGATCGCTGATACGTACTGAGCCATGGAAAACGTACCAACGACCCTTTGGGTAGTCGTGATGCTGGTGGTGCTGGCATTGCTGTTTGACTTCATGAATGGCTTTCACGACGCCGCCAACTCCATTGCAACCGTAGTATCTACCGGCGTGCTGAAGCCAGGGCAGGCCATTTTGTTTGCTGCCTTCTTCAACGTGGTCGCCATATTTATATTTCAGCTTAGCGTGGCGGCGACAGTGGGCAAGGGCATTGTGCAGCCCGGTGTGGTCGATACCCACGTGGTGTTTGGCGCGTTGTTGGGTGCCATTACTTGGAACGTAATTACCTGGTACTACGGCATACCGAGCAGTTCATCGCATGCTTTGATAGGCGGTATCGTCGGCGCCGTCATTGCCAAATCTGGTGCAGGTACGCTGGTGTCTGCGGGGATACTCAAGACCGTGGTCTTCATCTTCGTGTCCCCCGTGCTGGGATTCATTCTCGGTTCGTTGATGATGGTTGCCGTTGCTTGGATATTCCGTAGAACCCGCCCGTCCAAGGTAGATAAATGGTTCAGGCGTCTTCAATTGGTATCTGCCGGTGCTTATAGCCTGGGCCATGGTGGCAACGATGCCCAAAAAACCATCGGGATTATCTGGATGCTGTTGATTGCCACTGGTTACAGTGCCGCGGGAGCAGCGTCTCCACCCAGTTGGGTCATTGTGTGCTGCTACACGGCCATTGGCGCCGGCACGATGTTTGGTGGCTGGCGCATCGTCAAGACCATGGGCCAACGCATAACGAAACTAAAACCAGTCGGTGGTTTTTGTGCCGAAACCGGAGGCGCCATAACGTTGTTTTTGGCGACCGCATTGGGCATTCCCGTATCAACCACGCATACCATCACCGGTGCCATCGTAGGCGTGGGTTCCACGCAGCGCGCCAGTGCTGTGCGCTGGGGCGTGGCCGGCAATATCGTCTGGGCATGGATTTTCACCATACCTGCAAGCGCCTTTGTGGCTGCCGTAGCCTACTGGATCAGTCTGCAGATTTTTTAACCGGGTTGGGCTGGGAGATCAGCCTGGCCTCTTCGATCTGGTATTCAAAATAACGCTGGAAGCTGAAGGCCAGGCTGGCCATCAATACCGTGGTACCGACCAGCAGGGATGTAACCAAGGCCCCGATGGTGAACCAATTGGTTTGCCCGGCGGGCGAATCGTCAGCCGAACCAGGATTGAAACGCGTATTCCATCTCTCAGTTGCCATCAAACCATACACCAATGCGTTGACGGCGCAGCCAGCTATTGTGAATCCGAGCAGAGGTATGAGAGCCCAACTCCACTGGTCTTCCAAGCCAACGCTACGGGCTCGGTAGATGCCGTAAAGCCCCAAGACAGTGGGTACGGGCATGATCCACAACAGGCGGTCCGCAGCGCCAAACAGATACAGTCGGTGCAGCCCCAAAGGGCCGCCAAGAAACGTCAGCCAGGCGGCCAGGGTTTTGTTTTTCATGCTTCTGATTGTGCCGGAGCCTCAGTGCTGCCCAAGCCAATGACCCGGTCCATCAACACCACATCCAGCCAGCGCTCAAATTTCCATCCGCAATTGGCCAATACGCCCACCGGCTTGAAGCCACAGGCCTGGTGCACACCGACAGAGCCTAGGTTGGCCGAATCGCCGATCACGGCGATCAATTTGCGTACACCGGCACGTTCGGCCTGTGCCATCAGCTCTTCCAGCAACAGGCGGCCCAAGCCTTTTCCTGCGGCAGCGGGTGCCAGATAAATTGAATCTTCAGCTGAAAAACGGTAGGCTGGGCGTGGTTTGAACCAGTTGCAGTAGGCAAAACCCAACACCCCGTCTTCAGTCTCAATGACCAAATACGGCAGACCCTTGGACAGCACATCGGCCCGCCGGGTCGCCATGTCCTGCTCACTGGGCGGTTCGGTCTCAAATGTGCCGGTGCCGTGCAGTACGTGGTGGGTGTAGATGGCGGTGATGGCGCGTATGTCGGCATCCCGGCTGGGGCGTATCTTTAGCATGAATTGGTAACAGGTTATAATGGAGAGCTATTCAGAGTGTCACTGGCCGGGTGGTCAGTTGCGTGTCTCAACTTTGAATCGAACTTTGAATGTACAGGCTGAAATTAATTTCAGCCACCCAAAGGATTAATTATGGTCGTCATTCGACTCGCCCGTGGCGGTGCAAAAGCACGCCCGTTTTTCAACATCGTTGTGGCTGACAAGCGCACACGCCGTGATGGTCGCTTCATTGAGCGCATTGGTTTTTACAATCCCATCGCTACCGCCAGCGAAGAAAGCATCCGTATTGCGCAGGATCGCCTGACATACTGGAAGGGCGTTGGCGCCCAAGCTTCCCCCACCGTGGAACGCCTGATCAACCAAGCAGCCAAGAAGGCTGCGTAATTTGTCACTGTGCTGGGACGAGGGCCTTATGCCCTCTTAACAGCGCCCTGCGCGTATGCTCACCGGACTCGAAGCTGCTGAATTGCCAGCGGATGCAATTGAAGTCGGTCGAATTGCGGACGCGTGGGGCATCAAGGGTTGGTTCAAAGTCTTGCCCCATAGTGCCGATCCAGAGGCGCTTTTCTCTTCCAAACACTGGTTTCTATTGCCCACCGAGCGTGGTGCGCAAACGTTTACGGGTGTTGCACGCCTGTCCGTCAAAGAAGCCAAGGAACACTCCGACACCGTCGTCGCCACTGCCCACGGCGTGGATGACCGCACGGCGGCCGAGGCCCTGCGCGGCTCGCGGATTTTTATCTCCCGCTCCAGCTTCCCCAAAGTTGCAGAAGACGAGTATTACTGGGTCGATCTGATCGGTCTGGACGTCATCAATCGCCAGGACGAAACTCTGGGCGTCGTGAAAGAATTGCTGTCTACCGGTGCGCAAACCGTGCTGGTGATGGAATACCTTCAGGTTGACGGCAAAACTGGTGAGCGCATGATCCCTTTTGTTGCGGCCTATGTGGACGATGTGGACCTGAAGGCGCGCCGTATCCGCGTGGACTGGCAGACCGATTACTGAGAACCCGTGCGCATGCGCTTCGACGTCGTCACGCTGTTCCCCGAACTCTTCACTCCGTTTCAATCGGTAGGCATCACCCGGCGTGCCTTTGAATCCGGCCAGGTGCAAGTGCAATGCACCAACCCCCGTGATTTCGCGAATGGTAACTACCGCCGTGTGGACGACCGGCCCTTTGGTGGCGGTCCCGGCATGGTGATGATGGCCCAGCCCTTGGAGTTGTCGCTGGCTCATATTCGAACCCAACGCAATGACGTCGCGCCGGTGGTGCTGTTTTCTCCCATTGGCAAACGCCTGGACCACGCAGCGGTGCAACGTTGGTCCAACAGCAGCGGTGCAATCTTGGTCTGCGGTCGTTATGAAGGCGTTGACCAGCGCTTTATTGACGCCCACGTTGACGAGCAGATCAGCTTGGGCGATTTCGTGCTGTCAGGTGGCGAAGTGCCGGCTATCGCTTTGTTGGACGCGGTAGCCCGGTTGCAGCCCGGTGTGCTTTCGGATGCGGACAGCCACCATATGGACAGTTTCAATCCCTCGCTGGACGGCCTGCTGGATTGCCCGCATTACACACGGCCCGAAGAGTGGTCTGGCGCTATTGTTCCCGATGTCCTCTTGTCTGGTCACCATGGGCAAATCGAGCGCTGGCGCCGTGACCAACGCTTGCAATTGACAGCGAAACACCGTCCGGACTTGCTGGATCTTGCTCGTAAAGCCGGGCTGCTTAGCCCGCAGGACGAAGCCGTATTGCGGACTTGAGGCCGAACTTGCTATAATGCAAGGCTAACCAGATCCTCTGTACGGCCAAAGCAGCGTATTTTTTAAAATGCTGACTTCGCATCAATCGGTGCAGGCGCATGCAAGATCACGAAAGAAATCATGAACCTGATCCAAACTCTTGAGCAAGAAGAAATTGCTCGTCTCGGCAAAACCATCCCCGAATTTGCTCCTGGCGACACCGTTATCGTTAGCGTCAACGTGGTCGAAGGTGCCCGCAAGCGCGTGCAGGCTTACGAAGGTGTTGTGATTGCCAAGCGCAACCGCGGCCTCAACAGCGGCTTCATCGTCCGCAAGATCTCCAGCGGCGAAGGTGTCGAGCGTACGTTCCAAACCTACAGCCCGCTGATCGCCAGCATCGAAGTCAAGCGCCGCGGTGACGTGCGCCGTGCCAAGCTGTACTACCTGCGTGACCGCAGCGGCAAGTCGGCACGTATCAAGGAAAAGCTGCCAGCCAAGAAGACAGCGGCTTAAATCTCTAAGCCTTGTCTTCAACAAAACCGCCTCAGCGAAAGCTTGTGGCGGTTTTTTTATGACCGTAGCACCCATCCCGCCCCCGCCGAACTTTGACCCGCTTCTGGTGCCCGTGTTAGGTGTGGACGGTCATCTGCCCAAGGTTTCAGCTGAAGCCATGCAAGTGAAGGCGTTGGTGCAGCGGTTTACCAGTAAACCGGCCTGGACGCCCGAGCTGCTGGCCGAGCCCCGCTTCTCCCAACGCGCACCGGTGCATGCGTCAGTGCTGATGCCCCTGGTGATGCGCGTCGGCGGCCTTACTGTGCTGTTGACCGAGCGCACAACCCACTTGTCCAGCCATTCAGGTCAAGTCGCCTTTCCAGGCGGCAAGGCCGACCCCGAGGACACCGACGCGATCGACACCGCGCTGCGTGAGTCCGAAGAAGAAATCGGACTTGAACGCAAATTTGTGCAAGTGCTGGGCACCTTGCCCATCTACACCACTGGCAGTGCTTTCTTGGTGACGCCGGTCGTGGCTCTGGTCGATGCTGCACATACCGTGACACGCAATCCGAATGAGGTTGCAGATATTTTTGAAGTTCCTTTAAGTTTTTTGATGGACCCCGCCAACCACCACCGCCACGCGGTGGAATGGGCTGGTGCCCGCCGTGAGTGGTTGTCCATGCCCTACTTCGACGGTACTGTCGAGCGCTTCATCTGGGGTGCGACGGCCGGCATGCTGCGCAACCTTTACGGATTTTTGCGAGGCTAGTGCCCGCAGTGTGTAAGCAGTGTTCTGCGAGCGCAGTAAGAGGTGTTTGGCTCGCTATGATTGCCCCATGAGTTTTCTCTCCATACTATTTGCGCTGTTGCTGGAGCAGGCGCGTCCTTTGGGGCAGGGCAACCCGATTCACTTAAGCGTGCGCAGTTGGGTGCGCTGGGTTATCCGCAATCTGGATACCGGCAAGCCCCACCACAGTTGGCTGGCTTGGTGGGTGGCGGTTGTGCTCCCCGCAATGCTGGCGTTTGCTGTGCACTGGCTGTTGGTCTGGTCCATCGGGTGGATTGCTGCGGCAGTCTGGAGTATTGCTGTTCTGTATTCCACACTGGGTTTTCGCCAGTTCAGTCACCATTTCACCGCCATACGCGATGCTCTGCTTGCTGGTGACGAGGACGTAGCCCGCAAAGAACTGGCGAGATGGATGCGGATGGATGTCAGCGCGCTGCCACGTAGCCAGATCGTTCGGCACGTCATCGAACACTCGGTGCTGAACGCACACCGCCACGTCTTTGGCGTTTTTGCTTGGTACTCGCTGTTAGCCGCGCTGGGACTGGGCCCGGCCGGTGCCGTGCTGTACCGTATCGCGGAGTATGTCGCCAGTTATACCAATCGCCCCAAAGGCCCCGCCAGTGCGCCGCTTAGCGATGCGCTCAAGACGGCGGCCAGCCAAGCTTGGTACGCCATGGACTGGGTCCCGGCGCGCATCACAGCCCTGGGCTTTGCGTTTGTTGGCAGTTTTGAAGACGCGGTGGACAGCTGGCGCCAGCGCGAAGCACTGTTCCCTGGCGATAACAACGGCGTAATTTTGGCGGCTACGGCTGGCGCGGTAAACGTCAAATTGGGCGAGGCAGAAAGCCCAGGCACAGGTGCCACGCCACAACCTGTGCACCTGCGTGCCGTGGTGGGCCTGGTTTGGCGTACGGTGGTGATGTGGATGGTCTTTTTGGCACTGCTATCCTTGGCCCGGTTGCTGGGTTAATAGCGCTTTTCGGACAATTCTGCAAATAGATTGCTATAAATTTTGTAGCGGCTTGTGCTTATTTCACGAGGGCCAGGGGCCGAATGGCCATCAGACGCTTTCTGCAAAGCGGCAATCACACCACAGCCTGGCTCATGCAAATGGCTGCAGTTGTAGAACTTGCAGTCCGACGCATGCGCCTTGATATCGGGCATCAGGCTGGCCAGGTGCATGGGCTCGATGTGGTTCAAGCCGAATTCCTGAAAACCCGGAGAGTCAATCACGGCCGTGGTCCGCGCCGTGTCCGCCCAATACAGCGTGGTGCTGGTGGTCGTGTGTTTGCCAGAGTTCAGCGCCGTCGATATCGCGTTGGTCAGCACCTGCGCATGCGGAATCAGCCGGTTGATCAGTGTGCTCTTGCCAGAGCCGGACGGCCCCAGCACCAGCGTCGTCTTGCCTGCCAATACCGCATCCAGGTTGTGCTCGGTTTGTGGGTCGGCGTCGCCCTTTGGCTTGAGCGCCATCGGCATCACCGTGTAGCCCATATCGCGGTACACGCCCATGCGCGCCCAGGCGCGTGCGAAGGGCTCGGCCAGATCGCTCTTGTTCAACGCGACGATGGGCCGAATGTGCTCGGCCTCGGCCGCAATCAGCGCGCGCGATAGCTGGCTCTCGGAAAACTCGGGTTCGGCAGCAATCAGTATCAGCACCTGGTCCAGATTCGCGGCAAATGATTTGGTGCGGATTTCGTCCTGCCGGTAAAACAGGTTGCGCCGTGGCTCGACTTTCTCGATCGTTCCTTCGTCTTCGCTGGCTTGCCACAGCACGCGGTCGCCGACCACGGTCTGGCTCTTTTTGCCACGCGGATGGCAGATCAGACGCCGACCATCGGGCGTTTCCACCCACACGTGGCGGCCATGGCCTGCGATGACCAGGCCGGGTTCCAAAGGGGAGGGTGTTGCCATGCTTGTCGGCGCCTAGTGCGCCGTTCCCAGGATGCGCCCCAGGCGCTCGGTGGCGGGCGGGTGGGAGTAGTAAAACTGCACGTAGACCGGGTCCGGTGTCAGGGTCGACGCATTGTCTTCAAATAACTTGAGCAAAGCGCCCGCCAGTGCCGGGCCACTCGTCTGGGTTACTGCATAGGCGTCCGCCTCGAACTCGTGTTTGCGCGACAATTGGGCAAACACGGGCCCGATGAAGGTGCCCAACAACGGAAGTACCATCATGAATAGCAACAAGGCCAATGCATCGTTGGGCGCGCCCAGGTTGGGCATTACGCCCAGACCTGTGAAAAACCAGACCTGCTGGCTGACCCAGCCCAGCGCGAAGAATCCCAGCAAACTGAGTGCAAACATGGACACGATGCGCTTGATGACATGGCGGTGTTTGAAGTGACCCAGTTCATGTGCCAGCACTGCGTCCACTTCGGGGGGGCTCAGTTGTGCCAGCAGCGTGTCGTAAAACACGACACGCTTGGAGGCACCAAAGCCGGTGAAATAGGCATTGGCGTGGGCGCTGCGTTTGCTGCCGTCCATCACAAAAAAGCCTTTGGAAGTGAAGCCGCAGCGTGCCATCAGTTGTGATACCCGCTCTTTGACCTGCGGATCGTCCAGAGGCTGGAATTTATTGAACAGCGGGGCGATCCATGTCGGGTAAATCAGCAGCGCCAACAGGTTGAAGCCCATCCAAACGCCCCAGACCCACAGCCACCACCAAGCACCGGTGGCGCCCATCATCCAGACCACCAGCGTGATGAAAGGCAGGCCGATCAATGCAGACAACAGCATTGACTTTGCGAAGTCCTGCAGCCACAGCTTCAGGCTGGTCTTGTTAAAGCCAAAACGCTCTTCGATAACAAAGGTCTGGTACAGCGTAAACGGCAAATCCAGCATGCTGCCAATGGCAATGAAGGCCACCAACACAGTCACTTGTTGCGCGATGCCGTGGCCCATGGCGCCGACCAGCCATTCGTTCAAAGCGGAAAGTCCGCCCAGCAGTGTCCAGGCCAGTGCGATAGCTGCGCCCCAGGCGAGTTCTAGCAGGCCAAAGCGCGCCTTGGTGATCGTGTAATCTGCAGCCTTCTGGTGGGCTGCCAGCGCTATCTTTTCCGCGAAGGCTGAGGGCACCGTGCTGCGGTTCTGGGCCACGTGGCGGATCTGGCGGCTGGCCAGCCAGAACTTCAGCACCAGGCTCAGTGTGAGGGCCAGCGCGAAGCCTATGGTCGTGTTCAGAGAGGCGGAGTTACTGGCAAAAAGATCGTTCATGGGGCTGGAGTTTAGCGCTGCCGTGCTGCACCAAGTCGATCCCGACCCATTGGGAGGGTAATGGTGGCAAGCCCGACCATCGGCGACAATTGACGCTATGGACGTACCAAACACCACTACTTTAAGCAAATCTGACAAAAATCTGGTTTGGCTCGATTGCGAGATGACCGGCTTGGATCCTGAGATTGAGCGCATCATCGAAATCGCCGTCGTCGTGACTGGCCCCAATCTGGAGAACCGTACCGAAGGCCCGGTGCTGGTGATCCACCAGAGCGACGCCCAGCTCGACAAGATGGACGCATGGAACAAGGGCACCCACGGCAAGAGCGGATTGATCGACAAGGTCAAGGCCTCGACCACCAATGAAGAACAAGCGCAGCATGTGCTCATCGCTTTTTTGAAGCAATACGTGCCCGCCAATGGCTCGCCCATGTGTGGCAACTCCATCGGCCAGGACCGGCGTTTTCTGGTCAAGTACATGCCCCAATTGGAGGCCTTCTTTCACTACCGCAACCTGGATGTCAGCACGCTCAAGGAGCTGTCCAAACGCTGGAGACCCGATGTCCACGCGTCGTTCAAAAAGCAGCAGCGCCACACTGCGCTGGCCGATGTACACGAGTCGATTGACGAGTTGGAGCACTATCGCCAGCACTTCCTGAAGTTGCATTGATGCACCGGTGAAAATTAGATTTAGGTAGAAACCCGAATCCATGCCATAATCGATGGCTGTGCTGCAATGAGTAGCGCATATTAGTACATCTCCCTTCATTCACCGGGTTCGCAAAGTCGGGCCCCAAGCGCTGAACAGTTTTTCAGACGCAGGTTCCGTTTGATGGTTGATGTTTTTTAACCATTGACGGAGCAGCCGCAACCCCTGCGGCACTCGCGTGTGAGAAAAAAATGACTGACGCTTTTGAAGTGACAGGTGCGTTTGCGCCTGCCGAAATTTCCAACATCACATCTTTCGCCGGCGACGCTGTATTTACAGCTGACACCAGCACAGGCGTCTACGCGCCTGAAACGGCCGACGTGCAAGAGGCTCCTGATGCCCCGGAAGCCCCCAATGGCTTCGTGCTGCTGGGCCTAGCGCCTGAGTTGGTCGCTGCCGTTAAGGACCTGGGCTACACCCAGCCAACCACCGTTCAGCTCAAAACCATTCCACTGGCATTGCCAAGCGATGGCGCTGACCAGCAAGCTAAAAAATACATCGACTTGATGGTCTCCAGCCAGACTGGTAGCGGCAAAACTGCGGCCTTCTTGCTGCCTGTTTTGCACACCCTGCTCAAGCAACTGGCCCAAGCGGAAATCGACGAGCGTGCTGCGTTTGAGCGCGAAGTGGCCGAAGCCACTGCACGTGGCGAAGCCGCTCCCAAGCGCCCCAAGCGCAAGGACCCGACCAATGCACGCAATTTCAAGGCCCCAGCGCCTGGCGCTTTGATCGTTTGCCCAACACGCGAACTGGCACAACAGGTGGCCAATGACGCTATCGACTTGGTGCAACATTGCCGCGGTCTGCGCATTGCCAACATCGTTGGCGGCATGCCGTACCAATTGCAAATTGCCAAGTTGCAAAACGCCAATCTGGTAGTAGCCACACCCGGCCGCCTGCTGGACCTGCAGCGCTCCATGCAAATCAAGCTGGACCAAGTTCAATTCCTGGTGGTCGACGAAGCCGACCGCATGTTGGACCTCGGTTTCTCCGATGACCTCGCAGAAATCAACCAACTGACCATTGGTCGCAAACAGACCATGATGTTCAGCGCCACGTTTGCACCACGCATTCAGCAGTTGGCCGCCCGCGTCATGCGCGAACCCCAGCGCATTACCATCGACAGCCCCACAGAGAAACACGTCAACATCAAGCAAGTGCTGTTCTGGGCCGACAACGCCCAGCACAAGCGCAAGTTGTTGGACCACTGGTTGCGCGATACCGGTATCAACCAGGCCATCGTGTTTGCCAGCACCCAGATCGAGTGCGACGGCTTGGCCAACGACCTGCAGCAAGATGGCTTTGACGCCGTGGCCCTGCATGGTGCCCTGAGCCAGGGTCTGCGTAACCGCCGCCTGATGGCGCTGCGCAATGGCCAAGTGCAAATCTTGGTGGCGACCGATGTGGCTGCCCGTGGTATTGACGTGCCGACCATCACCCATGTGTTCAACTTCGGCTTGCCGATGAAGGCTGAAGATTACACCCACCGCATTGGCCGCACGGGGCGTGCCGGTCGCGATGGCTTGGCCATCACCTTTGCCGAAATGCGCGACCGCCGCAAGATTTTCGACATCGAAGCCTACACACGCCAACCCATCAAGGCCGAAACCGTTCCTGGCCTGGAGCCGCAACAGCGCGCTCCTGAGTCACGCCCCAGCTTTGCGGGCCGTGCCAATCCAGGTGGTGGCTTCGGCGGCGACCGCAAGTTCAACAATGGCCCTCGCGAAGGTGGCTTTGGAGGCAACCGCGGCAATGGTGGTGGTGGTTTCGGTGGACGCCCACCTGCCAGCGGCCCCCGGGATTTCGGCAACACCGCACGTGATTTCGGCGGCGCTGCCCGTGAAGGCTTCAGCTACGAACGCAAGGGTGGTTTCAATGACCGCTTTGCAGGTCAAGGTGCACCCCGCGGCGACGCGCGTCCCCCACGTGGCGACTTCCAACCCCGCGGTGACTTCCAGCCGCCCCGTGGCGATTTCCAGGCACCGCGCGGCAATTTTGACGCTCCCCGTGGTGACTTCGGTGGTGGCGCACCCCGTGGCGATTTCGCCGCACGCAAGCCAGCCTTCAGCAAACCGATGGGTGTGAAGCCGGGCAACGCTGGCAAAGTGTTCGTGCCCCGTGATGCCAAGAAGCGTGCTGCCCGCACGTTTGATTGATAGACCCCGGTTGACGGCATTGCCGTCAGCACTTCCATTCAAAAGGACTCTTCTAAGGGTCCTTTTTTTATGGCAGGATATTTCAGGCCATGCCGTTGCGGCTGGCCAGTTCTACAAATAAACCAGAGTGGTCAAGTTCCGATAGTCCATGCTCGATGCCTTGGGCGTACAACTGTTCGAACAGGACTGTAATAGGTGCGTCAAAACCGACTTCACCCGCCGTGGCGAGTGCGTTGCGCAAGTCCTTGAGCTGTACTGACATGCGCCCGCGCGGCGTGAAGTCGCGCTCGACCATGCGTTGGCCGTGGACTTGCAAGATACGGCTGTCGGCAAAGCCACCCGTGATGGCCTCTTTGACTTTGCCCATATGGGCACCCCCGCGCTCGCACAGAAGCAGTGCCTCGGCCACAATGCCAATCGTTGCCCCCACAATCATCTGGTTGGCTAGTTTTGTGAGTTGGCCCGCGCCCGTTGGACCTACGTGGGTCGCTTTGCCGAACACTTCGAACACCGGCTGCGCCCGTTCAAAGCTGTTGGCTTTGCCACCCACCATGATGGCCAGTGTGCCGTTGTCTGCGCCTATGGTGCCGCCAGAGACCGGCGCATCCAGGTAGGTGATGTGCCGCTCGTTCAAGCGTGCGGCATGGTCTCGCGCTTCGACCGGTTTGATCGAGGACATATCCACCACCATGCTGCTGGCGGGCATGGCATCGGCCACGCCCAAATCGAACAGTACATGTCCGACGACGGCCCCGTCATCCAGCATCGTGATGACCAGGTCTGCATCGCGCACCGCATGCGTTGGCTGTGCGTGCACGGTGGCACCTGCACTGGCGAGGCGTTGCGCTTTGTGCATTGTCCTGTTCCAGACGTGGACCGTGTGCCCAGCTTCACACAACCGGCGCGCCATAGGAAAGCCCATCAAGCCAATACCCAGTACTGCAATTTTCAAGCTGTCTTCCTCCGCATGGCAGCAGAATACTCCGCTGTGGACCGTGTTGGGTGTCTGCTAGAGGGGGATTGCTGTCAGGTGACTGACAAGCTGCCAGCTGCAGGTCACATCAACAGATGTTCACCCGCGTTGTCGCCGCCAAGCGTGACGTAATTCACCTTGCGGATGTCCATCAACTTCTTGCCACCCGAGTAACTGATCGAGCTTTGAATGTCTTGCTCCATCTCGACCAAGGTTTCCGCGAGCTTGCCCTTGATAGGTTCCAGAATGCGTTTGCCTTCCACGTGCTTGTATTCGCCCTTGTTGAAGTCGCTGGCCGAGCCGTAATATTCCTTGTACAGCTTGCCATCCACTTCCACAGTCTGGCCGGGGCTCTCTTCGTGGCCGGCAAGCATGGAGCCAATCATGACCATGGTGGCGCCAAAGCGAATGCTTTTGGCTATGTCACCATGTTCGCGGATGCCGCCGTCGGCAATGATGGGTTTGGTCGCCACACGCGCACACCACTTGAGTGCGCTCAGTTGCCATCCGCCAGTACCAAAACCGGTTTTGAGCTTGGTGATACAGACTTTGCCCGGGCCAATACCTACCTTGGTCGCATCCGCACCCCAGTTTTCCAGATCAATCACAGCTTCCGGTGTTGCCACATTGCCAGCAATAACGAAACTGCCAGGTAGCTTTTCCTTCAGGTAGATGATCATGTCGCGCACGCTGTCGGCGTGGCCGTGGGCGATGTCGATGGTGATGTAGTCCGGCGCAAGCCCCAAGGCGACCAGGGTATCGACGGTGGCATAGTCCGGCAGCTTTACGCCTAGCGAAATGGATGCAAACAGGCCCTTGGCCTTCATGTCTTTGACGAACTGCACATTGTCAAAGTCAAAGCGGTGCATTACATAGAAGTAGCCGTTTTGCGCCAGCCAGACGCAAATGTCTTCACTGACCACAGTTTTCATGTTGGCGGGTACAACCGGGATCCGAAACTTGCGTCCGCCCAGTTCTACGCCCGCATCGCACTCAGAGCGGCTTTCAACGCGACACTTACGGGGCAACAACAGAATGTTGTCGTAGTCAAAAATTTCCATGGCCCAAGCTCCCAGTCAGTTAAGTTCACAACAATAGGCGCTTGGACGGGACCCGGCATAAAAAAACCGGGTCCCAATTGCTTGGGCCCGGTGACCGATTGTATACAAACTCAGCTTGGCGTGTGCAAATTTGTCACACACACGCGTCATGCAAATGCATCACATATGGCCTAGCAGCGCATCTTTGACTTTCGCGTCTGCCGGGAATTCACCCATCCAAACGCCCATGCCTGCCTTGAACAATTCTGCTTCCCGGTAAGGTTGCCCCTGCAGTTTGCCACCGAGGTAGATCACCAGCCCGGAGATCGGCACCCAGTCCAGCGTCATCACATCCCCGGGCTTGAGCACACGGTTGGTCTTGAATATTTCGCCGATGCTCATCAGGCCCGGAATGAGCTTGGCCCGGTCACTCTTGCCTGCCGTCTCGTCGACGCTGCGGTTAAACATTTTGACAATTGGGCCCGTGTCCACCTCTTTGATAGCAGTTAGTACCAGGCGTTTGGGGCCGGGCACGGCGAACAGCTCCTCAAGCGTTTTGAATTTCTGCTTGGCATAGATCTGGACCACGTACGAAGGCGCTTTGCCGTTGGACACCAAGCCTGCACCATTGAGCAGCAGCGTGTTGTTGTAGATACTAAGTGTGTCTTCAACTTTGACACCACCGACATCCAGTGTTGCAGACATGGCGGGCCCGTGCAGCAACATGGCTGTGAGCGTAGCCAGTAGCGACTTCAAAAGCAAGGATGTAAGAGTCATTCAGCGCGTAGCCTTAACATGGTAGAGCGCAGTCATGATACTGGCTGTTACATCCTTTTTGTAGACATTCGGGAAGATACCTAGTGCGCGTCCATACCAGTGCCGCGGGTCTTTCTACAATCGCGTATGTTTTCAAGCCCTGCAGGCGCCGCCTTGGCACCTTCCTCTCTCCTCGCCACCCTCAATCCCGAGCAATGCGCAGCCGTCATGCTGCCCGCCGAGCACGCGCTGATCCTTGCAGGTGCCGGTTCCGGCAAAACTCGGGTTCTGACCACCCGTATTGCCTGGCTGTTGCAAAACGGCTACGTTTCATCGGGCGGTATTCTGGCCGTGACCTTTACCAACAAGGCAGCCAAAGAAATGATGACGCGGCTCGGCGCCATGCTGCCGGTCAATGTACGGGGCATGTGGATAGGCACTTTCCACGGCTTGTGCAACCGTTTTTTGCGTGCGCATTACAAGATGGCGAACTTGCCGCAGGCCTTCCAGATACTGGATACGCAAGACCAGCTGAGCGCCATCAAGCGTCTGTGCAAGCAGAATAATATCGACGACGAACGCTTTCCGGCCAAGCGGATGCAGTGGTTTATCGGCGGTTGCAAGGAAGACGGTCTGCGCCCCAATATGGTCGAGGTGCGTGACGAGGAAACGCGCCGAAAGGTTGATATTTACCAGTTGTACGAAGAGCAGTGCCAGCGCGAAGGCGTGGTCGATTTTGGGGAACTGATGCTGCGCTCCTACGAGCTGCTGCGGGACAACGACCCGATTCGCGAGCACTACCAGCGCCGTTTTCGCCATATCCTGATCGATGAATTTCAGGACACCAACAAGCTGCAGTACGCATGGATCAAGATGCTGGCCGGGCAAGGCACACCGGGTGATGGTGTCGCCAGCCCCGACATGCCCGGCGGTGCCGTCATGGCGGTCGGTGATGATGACCAAAGCATTTATGCCTTTCGCGGTGCGCGGGTGGGCAATATGGCCGACTTTGTGCACGAGTTCAAGGTTCAACACCAGATCAAGCTGGAGCAAAACTACCGCAGCTACAGCAACATCCTCGATTCAGCCAATGCCCTGATCAGTCACAACAGCAAACGCCTGGGCAAAAATCTGCGCACCGACCAGGGCGCGGGCGAGCCTGTACGCGTCTACGAGGCTGCGACCGACTTCGCCGAAGCCCAGTGGATGGTTGAGGAAATGAAGCAGTTGGTGCGCGACAACGGCACAGAGGCGGGCTATGAGCGCAAGGAAATTGCGGTGCTCTACCGCAGCAATGCGCAAAGTCGGTTGATAGAGACCGCGTTGTTCAATGCGGCCAT